>SCUC01000545.1 GCA_004322375.1 Bacteroidota bacterium | reverse complement strand
GAACATACCATTTGGCTTTCTATGATGAAAGCAAGGCTTGAAGTGCTAAAAAAATTGCTACACAAAAGTGGCTATATGTTTGTTCACATAGATTACAACCAGATTGGATACCTCAGAGTGTTGATGGATGAGATCTTTGGAAGGCGAAATTTTGTTGCCCAAATTAGTTGGCAAAGATCACCTCAACGAACCGTTCTTGGTCAAGGACAGACACCTATCATTACTATAGTAGAGTATATTCTAATTTACGCCAGAGATGCTTCTACCGGTAAACTTAAGCATATTCAAAAGAAGATTAACGCAACGCGAAACGTTATGAATCAATATAGAATTTTACTTACTCTCTCAGAAGATAAAAAATTAGTGAAGGAATTTGTAAATGAAAATAATGATACTCCAGTTAGAATTTGGCAATTTAATTCTTATGACATTAAAACCCTCCCCTCAACTGTCTCAAAACAAGAATACGTAAAGTATTTTAATAAGTTATTCGAACCAGTCGGTATTCACTCAGAACACAGTTTTATGCAAAGAATTATTACTATGTTTAAGCGAGATAAGGCTTATCTTGTTGAGTACACACCAAGCAAAGGGAAAAGTGCGGATACTGAAACTGCCGAGTGCTTCATTAATGGGCGCAAGATGCTATCTGCAAAAAATTATGCAAGTGTTGGTGACGATGGTGAAATTTATAGAATTTCAGATATGGATAATCTCTGGACTGGTGAGGAAATTGGAGTTACAGGAATTGCAAAGGAAGGGGGATTTGAATTCAAGCGAGGGAAAAAACCAGAAGAACTTATAAAAAGAGTTATCGAGTTATCCACATCCCCAGATGACTGGATGCTCGATTCTTTTTTGGGAAGTGGAACAACTTCCGCTGTAGCACACAAAATGAGGCGTAAATGGATTGGAATAGAACTAGGAGATCACGCCGAAACACACTGTCTGCCCCGACTCAAAATGGTTATCAATGGGAAAGATCAAACAGGCATTAGTAAAGATGTAGATTGGGTAGGTGGAGGTGGATTTCGTTACTGCGTATTAGGTCCGAGTCTTTTTGAAAAGGATGAAGATACGGGTGTAATAATGATAAACCCACAATATAATAATGGTTTGCTAACCAATGCTATCTGCTCTATGGAGAATTTTACGCTGAACAACCACCCAAAATTCCATGGTGTGAGAGGAAACGTGTTTGCTCACATAACCGAAGAAAAAGTTTCTCAGCAATATGCTGATAATTTGTTTGATATCTTGCCCGACGATAAGGAGCTGATTATTTATTGTCTCAAAAGAACTCAAACAATAACGTTGCCTGTCAACGTAAAAATAAAACGCATACCGAAAGAGCTTCGTATTCCAAGATACCTTAGCAAACCGTCCCAAAGTTTAACGAATAGTGCCGAGCTATGAACATTGTTGAACAACTTATCAAAGAATTACAGCTATGGAAACCGCAACGTGAAGGTCTGAAAGCGCTTGATGAGATTATTAAAAGCGTAGAAGTTGGTCGCGGAATAGCAAAACAAAAAACCATTACCGGCATCATTTCAGAACCAAAGTTCAGTTATCTTTTTAAGAAACCAACGCAAAAACAAGAAGAACTATTTAAGGTTCAAGATGAATTGAATCCGGGAATAGGTACAACCTTTCCTTCATTTACATTTTCTATTGCAACCGGAGGCGGCAAGACGATGCTTATGGGCGCGTGCATCGCGTATCTTTATAAAACAAAAGGATACAAAAACTTCTTTATTCTTTCTAAAGGCGACACTATTTACAACAAACATCGAAATGATGATTTTCGTCCAAGTTCTTCTAAGTATGTGTTCAAAGGAATTTCTGATTTTCCATCACCGAGAATAATAGATGGAGATAATTATATCTTATCAGGGTATCCGGATTTGTTTTCTGACGATCTCCATATTTACATTTTCAATATTGAGAAGATATTTAATGAAAGGACGGATGTAGAGTTCAAGTTTCATAAACTAAACGAAAATCTTGGGGGGAGCTTCGCTGATATTTTAAGAGAGAAAAATGATCTTGTAATGTTAATGGATGAAAGCCACAACGTAAGAGCGGAGCAATCGCTCAAAGCTATAAACGCGTTAAAACCAATCTTAGGGCTTGAGTTTACCGCGACCCCAAAAGTGAATAACATCATTTACGCTTACTCCTTACGCGAGGCAATTATCGATGGTTACGTTAAACGTCCTATCGTTATTACTCGGCGTGATGACGACAGCCTTATCGAAGAGCAAGAAGATATAAAGCTGATGGATGGTCTTCTTCTCCATGAACGAAAAAAAGTTTTGCTGGAGACATTCTGCCTGAATAATGGGTTGCCAATTGTAAAACCTCGTGTTCTTATTTGTGCGCCGCCATCTGTAAGAGGTGCTGAACTAAAAGAATGTGATAGAATTGCAGAGAAACTGCAAAGCGATGAATTTATGAAGGGACAATATAAGGGAAAGGTGATTTCTATTCATCAAGGTAGCGATGACGAGCAGATACAAAAACTACTTGATTTGGAAAAACCCGAAAGTACAATAGAAGTTGTTATTCATGTCAATAAACTCAAAGAAGGATGGGATGTTAAAACGATTTACACAATTATTCCTCTCCGTGTTTCTGCAAGTGAGATTATGACCCAACAAACATTAGGGCGCGGGCTCAGGCTACCATTTGGAAGACAGCTTCATAAGGATTCAGACCTTAGTAAAGAAGAACATACAGAAAGACTAGAGCTTGACACGCTCGAAATCATTTCACATGAAAAATACTCAGCAGTGCTTGCCAAAGCTCAAGAAGTTTTAGATGCCGTTGGCGTACGGATCGGTTCAAGCGGAGAGATAGAACAAATCAAAATTGAGCCTGATGGAGAAGAACAATACAAAATTAATATTCCTGTTGTATCAGCAAAAGTAACTTCAAACGACGAAATATCGCTTGAGAAGATTAGTCCAACTATAGAAGAATTTTATGATCTTGATCAGAGGTTAATCGGCAAAGATATAGCGACAGAACAAGATCGCGAAATAGAATATGAAACTATTCTTGAGCAATGCAAAGGTTCTCTCGTCAATTTCTTCGTCCGTTTGCTTTGTGATGAGTACGAGGAGTTTTATGTAGGGACAGACAAAAAGCAATTACAAGAATTCGTCAAGTCTTATCTTGATAAGGCAAATGTTGTCTCAGGGAAAAGAGAAGAAATTCTGTTTAAGAACCGTCGCAAAATCGTCGAAGATATTTTTAGTCAACTTAACCAAAAACTTCAAGCGAAATCAATAGTTTTATATCAAACGAAAAACGAACCTATAGTATGGGGAACCTATTGGCGTAATTTTCCGAAAGGCTATAAAGTGAAGCATAAGGACAAAGTGATTGTAGCAGATGTCATTGATAATATTATCAGCGGATACCAGAAAACTATTTTTACAAAAAATATTTTCGATTCAAAAGAAGAAAAATTTGTTGCAGATATTTTACATAAAGACAAAGAAGTAAAATGTTGGATACGTCCTCCCAGCGGTCAATTTAAGATAGAAACTAAAAAAGGGAGTTACCATCCAGACTTTGTTGTACGCACTACTAATGATGAATATTTCGTATTAGAGGTCAAAATGAGAAAAGAGATTTTAGAGGCACAATCCAATAACAATCATGATGTAGTAGTAAAAACAAAAGCGGCCCAAGTTTGGTGCGAAACAATTATCAAAGCTACTGATAAAAAGTGGAGTTACAAATTAATTCCCCATGATCAATGTGTGCCAACGAAAAGCTTTAGAGGAATTATTAGTTCAGCTGTTTCACTATGAAATTACCCCGCCTCCACCGGTAAATTCTCAATGTTAACATTTACCCAATCGTTGCCGTAAGGTGTGTTAAGTATTTCTCAGCAGACATAGTACTCTCACTTCAACGGTATCGCAGGCAATCGTTTGAGTGTTCGGTTGGTTGAGTCAACGATGATGCCGACCGATTCGAGAGCGGTTACTCCCAGCAAGGGCTCGGTTCCTTCGGGTCCAAAAATAATTCTTCCGCTCGTAATCTCTCCCATGAATTCAATTTGCCCTAAGCCAAATTCAAACTCAAGCAAATTGCCTTTAGCGAGTTCATACGTGGTTTTGCCAATCGGTTTTATCCCTGCTTTTTTTAATTCGGGTCCCGGAGCCATTGTATCGGTTGCCCCGGTATCAACGAGAAAAAGATGCTCGTATGCTCCATTCTCCGAGCCAACAGGTTTGATTGAAACTGTAACGTAAGTAAGTCCCATAATGTATAAGTATAGCTATTTCACAGTCAAAATCACAAAATCATTTTTTTCCTGTCTTGTTACAACATTGTAACTTACACATTAGTAAGTTACTAACTTGTAACATTTTCCTCTCCAATCCCCAAAAACTGTTAAAAATCCTATGTCTCATATCTCAAATCGCATTTCCGGGTAATTTTTTCTGTATATTACCTATCTATGGAAAAAAACTCAGAAGTAACGCTTACTATTGAAAGCCTTTCGGGCGATGGGACGACTGTCGCTCATCACGAAGGATTGGTTGTTTTTGTTGAAGATGCCGTGCCGGGGGATATTGTCAAGGCGAAAGTATGGAAAGTAAAGAAGAATTTTGCCGAGGCGCGGGCTGTTGAAATCCTCACTCCCTCGCCGCATCGGGTTGAGGCACGGTGCAAGCATTTCGGGACGTGCGGGGGGTGCAGATGGCAAACGCTAGAGTATCAGGCACAGCTTGATTTTAAACGGAAAAACGTCGTAGATGTGTTCAAGCGTATCGGCGGCTTTGATTCGGTAGAAATCCTTCCCGTTGTCGGCTGTGACGAGCCCTATTATTACCGGAATAAAATGGAGTTCACCTTCTCGAACGAGCGTTGGCTAACGGATGAGGAGATGCTTACGAAGGATGAAATCAAGCAGGAGCTTGCGCTCGGCTTGCACATTCCCGAACGGTACGATAAGGTGCTGAACGTTGAGGAGTGCTATTTGCAATCGGAGACAAGCACACATATTCTTACTACTGTGCGGGAAATATTTCGCTTATGGGGAATGAACGCTTACCAAACCCGAACCCATGAAGGATACTTACGCCATCTGGTTATTCGCGAGGCGAAACGAACGGGTGAACGCATGATTAATCTTGTTACCACGCACGATTGGGAGGAAGCGATGCAAAACCTGACAAAGCTGCTGCTGAAAGATTTTCCAGATACGACGACGATTGTCAATAATATCACCGAGAGAAAATCCATGGTCGCGATTGGCGATAAGGAGAAGGTCTATCACGGTGAAGGATATATCACGGAACAAATTGGCGGGTATATATTTCATATCTCGGCAAATTCATTTTTCCAAACGAACACGCTGCAAACGGAAAAGCTGTATTCCGTTACAAAGGAGCTTGCAAAATTGCAGCCATCGGATGTTGTGTATGATTTGTACAGCGGGACGGGAACTATCGCGTTATTTCTTTCGGATGCCGTAGAACGCGTTATCGGAATAGAAGTGGTTGATAGCGCCATCGCCGATGCACAACGCAACGCCGAGCTAAATAAGGTAACGAATTGTTTCTTTTTGAAGGGCAATTTGCAAGAGGGATTATACTCCAAAAAAGACCCGGAACAGACAAAAACAGGCTGGCTGAAAGAACACCCCAAGCCGACCGTAGTTGTGCTTGACCCGCCCCGAAGCGGAGTTCATCCGAAAGTGATTGAGCAGGTGTTGAAGCTCAAGCCTGAGCGAATTGTCTATGTTAGCTGCAATCCTTCAACGCAGGCGCGAGATGCAAAACTGTTGGCTGAGGGTGGTTACTCGCTTGACGTCGTTCAACCCGTGGATATGTTTCCGCATACGGACCATATCGAGGCGGTGGCGAGGTTTTCAATTGTCAAGTAAAAAGTAAAAAGGAAAAAAGATGCAAGATACAGGATGCAAGATGTAAGAGCTTAGAGCGCGGAGCATAGAGCGGTGGGCTGTGAGCGCTGGGCGGTGTGAGCGAAGAGTAGAGTACGAAGAACAAAGTACGAAGAACAAAGACCAAAGACCAAAGAACAAAGTACCAAGAACAAAGCACCAAGTACAAAGAGCAAAGTACGAAGTACTAAGTAGCGGTTTTCCTTCCTACAAATATCGTTGCAACTCCAAATGAAAGCGAATGAACTGTTACTTCGGCAAATCCTGCTTGCTTCATAAGAGCGGTAAATTCTGCTGCCGGAGGAAAGTTTGAAATTGAGGCGGGCAAATAGCTGTACGCTGAGTTGTGCTGCGAGATTAATTCCCCTATCATCGGCAAGATTTGTTTTGAGTAAAACGAGTATGCTTCCTTAACTATCGGCACTGTTGGAGTAGTCAATTCTAATATCAGAGAAATGCCGTCCGGTCGTAACACCCTGTGCATTTCTTTTAATGATTGTAATCTATCGGCAAAGTTCCGAATTCCAAAGGCGACCATCGTGGCATCAAAGCTTTCTGATTTAAACGGAAGATGCAGCGCATCGCAAGAAACGACCAGAGGAGATGGAGTAATATTCCTTTGTTCAATTTTCCGTTGCAACACAGTTAGCATGTTGTAGGCAAAATCGGTAGCGACGAGGGTGCGGGGATGGAGCCGTAAAACATCAAAGGCAAGATCGCCGCTTCCCGCGGCTATATCGAGGAAGTCTTTGTGATGCTTTTCTTTCAATAACGTTACAGCTTTTTTTCTCCACAGGATATCTAATCCGAAGCTAAGCAAATGATTAAGCATATCATACGTGGGGGCAATCGCGTTGAACATTTCGCGAATCGCTTCGGGTTTCGAACGCGCCGGCAATGAGGATGGTTGTTGATTCATAGGAATTGAATTTCCTGAAAATATATCAAAGAATCAAATAACTAATGTTGAGATAATGAGAGGAGAATTGGAATTTGATACCGAAACTGCAAGTGGAGGGTGGTTCTAAAAACCCAATCCTACTGTCATTCCCGCAGGATTCAAGCCGGAATTTACTTCAAATGGCTCAAGATTCCTCTACGAGCTGTAAGCCAATAAAAAAATTTGGGAATGAAAGAGTGGTAGTTTTTAGATCACCCTGGAATAATATTATTTCAGTATGCTTGCATTTCAGTAAACTTTATCGTATGTTCGTACAAAATTATGCACAAAAAGGCTTTTTTTGCATTTATCTTAAGTTATTTCATTCCTATGAATGCTCAGATTGTCCATGCAGAAGTAGGAGAGAGAGTGGTGCGTGCGACGCGTACGCATTCACAAATTTCTATTGATGGAAATCTTCTTGAGCCTTCCTGGGAACTCACTCCTTCTATTTCCGATTTTACGCAGTTTGACCCGGAAGAAGGAGCTGAACCAACCGAGCGAACAACAATCAAAGTGCTGTATGATGATGACGCTCTCTATGTCGGCATTTATTGTTACGATTCAGAACCGGCTGCAATTGTACAACAACTCACCCGCAGAGACCGGACCTCTCAAGCAGACCGGTTATCGGTGATGATTGATTCGTACCATGACCACAATACGGCATTTCTTTTCAGCGGGTCGGTGTCGGGCGTGGTATCGGATGGTACGTTATCTCACGATGGACTTGTCTATGACGTGCAGTGGGATGCAGTATGGGATTTTGAGGCGAACGTGCAAAGCGATGGGTGGTCAGGCGAATTTAAGATACCGTATAGCGCGCTCCGTTTTTCAAAACAGGATACAGAGCAAGTGTGGGGTATCAACTTCCGGCGTTATATCGCGCGCAAGAAGGAGACCGATGAATGGGTGATGATCGCGCGAAAGGATGCGCCCCCGGGAACAATTTCTTCCGTATCGAAGATGGGACACCTTTTAGGAATTGAGAATATTCAGCCCCCGCTTCACCTTGACGCTCTTGTGTATGGGGTGATGAAGCAGAGTTTTCTTTCCAAGCCCGCCCCATTTCCTTTGCAAGAACATTTTGCCGCAGATGCAGGACTTGATCTGAAAATGGGCATTGGCAATAACTCTACACTTAATCTCGCGATCAATCCTGATTTCGGTCAGGTGGAGGTTGACCAGGCGGTACTTAACCTGACGGTGTTTGAGACGTTCTATCCGGAAAAACGACCATTCTTTTTGGAAGGTTCTCAACTCTTTTCATTCGGAACGTTGTTCGATAACAGGTCTCTCAACTTATTTTATTCGCGAAGAATCGGGAAGCAGCCGTTCCCGCCATACGGAACGCCATCAGCCGGATATTTTTTTGCCGACCAGCCGCAGGTAACCACAATTCTCGGCGCAGCGAAATATACCGGCAGGACAGAGAATGGGCTTTCGTTTGGCATGTTGTCGGCGTTAACTGCAGAGGAGGAAGGAATTGAGCAAGATATTGCCGGTAACACGAAGCCTCCCGTGATTTTTGAGCCACAAGCAAGCTACAACGTGCTGCGCCTGAAACATGATATTAATGAACAGGCATCTATCGGCATGATGGCAACCGGAGTGTTTAAGGAGACAAGATTTCCTTCGGCAAGCGGCGGAGTTGATTGGCGCATTCGATTAGAGGATGGTATGTATGGGATAGATGGCTATCTCGCGGGCTCGATGAAAACACTGCAGAATGAGAACAAGCTCACAGGCGCAGCCGGAAGAATAGGACTGGGAAAGCTCGAAGCCGCGCACTGGCTCGCATTTTCTTTTTATGATTTTTCGACAAAGAATTTTTTCATTGACGATCTTGGGTACTACAGCCAGCCGCGAGAGCACGGAGGCTATACACAAATTACCTACAAGGAAGACCGCGCAACCGAACCGTTACGCAGGTACGGGAACACGGTGCAGTTGAATTACCGCTGGAACTGGGAAGGAAATAGAACGCTCGCTGAACTCGAGTTCGAACCGAGCGCTGAATTCAGAAACTTTTGGACTGTTACGTTAAATTATAAGCAGATATTCCCGGCATACGATGACGAGAATAGAGGAATTATTGGATTATACCGCAGACCGGCAGGGAACAGCTTTGTGATGACGCTTCAAACAGATATTCGCAAGCCGGTGAACGCGCTTCTGCATGGAGGAGTTGAAACTTCAACGAAAGGGATGGAAACGAGAATTGCGTTGATACGATTTACTCTGCGCCCGACGACCTGGATAGAGCTTACGCCGGGTTTCACGTTTTATGAAACGCGAAAAGAAGAGGCATGGGTAATTCCTCAATATACAGATGATGGGTTTAACCTTTTCGGGCAGAGAGATGTTGACCAGCGGGATTTTTCACTTCGAGGAACAATCACCTTTACGCCCCGGTTCAGCGCTCAGTTTTTCGTGCAGGCGCTTCTCGTAAAAGTGCATTATGAGGATTTTCGTAAGCTCGAATCGCCGACGGAGCTGATGCCGTACGATTATCAAAATTCTACCACGTTTTACGACCCCGATTTTAATCAACAAGTGTTGAACGCCAATGTCGTTTTACGATGGGAGTACCTTCCGGGCAGCGCTGCATATCTTGTTTGGACACAAAATCGTGAAGGGTATAGGGGGATTTATCGTACTTCCTGGGGAGAAGATTTTGGCGAGACCTTTCGGCTTCCGATGGACAATGTACTTTTGTTAAAAATAAACTACTTTTGGAGCTTGTAATGGCATTAGATTTGTGATTATTAAACCTTCGTGTAAAGAGTTGCATTTTTTTACACAAAAAATGAACTAATTAAAAGATTCATTCAACTATAACTTCAAAAAGGAGAAACCTTATGTCATTTTTGATAAAAAGTAAGTTGCCCCTCATTGCAGGCTTGATAATATTGGCGCTCACCGGATGCGGTCCAAGAAAATTCTATGTGAAACCGGAGGTAAAACCGCAAGAATTCACCGTCGTTGAGAAATCGGGCACATTGGCATATACGACAATCAGCGATGCCAGAAGCGACCTTGATAAAAAAGGTGAAGAACCGAGTTCCTGCGGGTTTAGCGGCAACCGGGGGATATTAATTCTTGGAGACAAAAATTATAAAAGTCCGCTCTTACCGGAAGTTGACAAGCATCTCAAGAACGCGTTACAAAGTTCAGGATTATTCACACAGGTGACGGAAGAGGCTTCTCCTGATGCGAATTATGTGTTCAAGAGCAGCATAGATCAATTTCATGTTGTGATTAACGAACAGAAAGCTCAAGATACTCAGGCGTGCATCGGTGGAATTGCGGGGGCGTTAATTGCCTCTGCGGTGGACGTTGAAGGCTCAACTGACGTTCAGCTTACCGGCGCGTTATTTAAAGGCAATGATGAGGTGTGGCGTAAGAGCGTGTCAAAGAATGTGACTAAGATGGATGATTACAGCAATACTACCCAGAACGTAGAGAAGACAATGGGCGACGCAATCGGAGAAGCGTGCAAAGAACTTGTTACCGAGCTTGCAAAGTTTCTTGCATCAAAATAGCGCTTACGTTACATAATCATTGGAACATTATCATGAACAGAAGCATTTCAAAAGGTGTGGTACGTCCTCATAGTGAATCCGTGAGAAGGTTATCCAGACTGCGGGGACGCAGTCTGGAGCGGAGAGAGTTGTTTGGAACATTCTTTGTTCTCATTGTTCTGTGCAGTATGCACGTATATGCGCAAGGTGATTCGACAGGAAACCAGGAAAGCGGAAAGCCGAAAATTATATTCAAAGCAGAACCGGGACAACATAATATTTCTCCATCTCAAATCAGGTCAGACTCTTCCAAGCCCAAAATCATTTTTCAAGATAATGCTGCGCTGGATAGCAGGAAGATCATATTACAATCATCCGAGTATTACCAGATGGATGGACAAACGTATCCCGTAGGAGAGGACGGTGTCAATCTAAAAATGGCAATGCAAAGCAACCCGGAAGCAGTAGAGAAAGTAGCCAGCGCGTACCGGAAGCGTACTACCGGGACGGTGCTGATGGTATTAGGAGGCGGCCTCGCCGTAGCAGGAGTGGTTGTTTCCTCTACACACGTTACGGTATCGGAACAAACAAGCGGCAACACGACTTATTCAGTGGTTTGGCTGCCTTTAGTTACAGCCGGCGTGATAGTAGGAGGTATCGGGTACGTCAACCACAGCGCGCTTGGGAGCAATCTTCAGGAAGCTGTTCAGCTCTATAATGATAGCTTAACTGTGAATGGTGATGGCTCCCGTGAGAAAACGCCGTAGGTAGCGATTGATAAATTATTCAAGATGAACCTATGCATAAATCTTGCCTTTGAAACCGATGAATCGGTTTTGTTTTATGAGCGTTATTTAGCCCACGACTTAAGTCGTGGGCTTTAATCGCGTTATTTGTTGAATCGTTTTAACGAATTCCCAGCAACAGCAAACATGAGTTATTTTCTATCCTATCTTTCCAATTCATGTTCCTTGTGAACAATGAAATTTTTTTTCATACTAGGATTTGTTCTTTGTTGTTGTGTCTCTCTGCGAGGGCAGGATTCGCTTGATGATCATCATGCGAGAGTGAGCGGGCAAGCCGGGGAGACATACGGCAGCGGCTCCAATTTCCTGCTCGATTTCTATCAGGATTGGATTTCACCTGTCAAGGGCGGGAATACATGCCCGATGTATCCTTCGTGCTCACAGTATTCAAAAATGCTTTTCGATTCGCTTCCTGTTTATGAAGCATATATCGGAACATTTGAGCGTCTGTTGCGCTGCGGACATGAGCTTCCCCTTTATAACACGGTAGCGATTGATAACGGCATCAGGTGGTATGATTCACCTTTCTCGGATCAATACATCGGCAGAAGGAACCGCGATAACAACACAACGGATGCCGGTTTGCGTACGCCGAGTGAATACCGGCTACGCGCTGACAGCGGGGATGGTAAATTTGCAGATTATCTCTTTTCACAGAAAGATTATTCCCGCGCGGCGACAGAGTATATGCGCCTTAATTTTTTAGAGAACGATTCTCTAAAGAAACTATCGTACCTCCGGAAGGTCGGTCTCTGCTATTATTATGACAATGATAATGAAGGCTATATCAAGTATCTCACAGCCTACCGAACAACACTAAACGCGGATAAATCCATCCGCGCGGAAATGGAATTGTTATTAGGAAAGGTCTATTACCGGACGCAAAATTATCCGAAAGCAATTTCAACATTAGAATGGAACCGGTTGCATTCAACGGAGTCATGGTATGATGAATCGCAATTTACGATTGGTCTATCCTACGCCCGGATGTTTCAATGGGAAAGCGCATCGTCTCATTTCATGAATGTCCACCATTCCTCGGATCGTGGACAAATTTCCAGACGATTGTTGGATTCCGTAGATAGGATACGTTCATTGCCAAAGCGTCAGCCATGGTTAGCGGGAACTCTCTCGGCAATCGTTCCGGGCTCCGGCTATCTTTATGCAAATCGTCCCGGCACTGCCTTATCGTCGTTTCTCATTAACGGATTGTTAATCTGGGCGATGCGCGATGCAATTCATCAGGAGAATTATAGTCTTGCTACAGTCATCGGGTTCTTCGGGTCGGGGTGGTATATCGGAAACATCAAAGGCTCTTCCGATGCGGCGGAAGAGTATAATATTCGTATTCGAAACTCATATTTAGATGAAATGCTGGAAGGCGTTGATGTTGATATTGATGCAGCGCTGGAGTGAGATGTGTTTAGAGTGTTTTGGTCTTGAAAAAAAAAGACCTTGAAGGTCTGGCTGACCTTCAAGGTCTAAGTCTCAAGATTGATGATACAATCTGTCTTATCTCTTACACTTGTTGAATACTTACTGTCTCTGCCAAAAACAGTTATACTTTTTTTATATCTTCGATGCTTGCAAAACGGGGAATCGTTTCTTCGCCAAAGCAAATGTTCCGAATAGCACTACCGAGTAACATACATCGCCGAGCAGTGTGCCTTTCAGGAACGGAATACCTGCCGCGTAGCAAGTGAGCAAGCCCCCGAAGTTTTGTGTATAGGTTGGGTTACCGGGCCAACAAGCAAAGTTTGTGATGGTAAAGAAAATAGCTGTCGAGGTTAGCGCCGCCCCACCAATTCTCAAGGGAGAAACAGTCTTTAGCAGAAAAAGTCCTGATAGAGCAATTAACAAATAGCTGCCATACTGCCAGTAGAAGCCGGAGTAAAGCCAGGTGAACTCAGGATAGTATTGAGCATAGATAACATTATTGATAAATAAATCGCTCAACCATGTCGCGGCAAGAGGGATGAGAAATACCTGCCATTTTTTCTTGAAATGCGCCGCGCCAAACAGCCCGATTGCCCCTAATGGGGAGAAATTCGGCATGTGCGGTATAATGCGGCTGAATGCAGCCAAGAGAATAATTGCGACAAGAACGGTAAAGCGGATGTCTAGTTTTTCTTTCATCGGAAGCTCTTCTTATTAACAAAAAAATGATTGCTTACAGAACGACTTAATATACAAAGTTTGGGGAATATGGTCAAGAGGGAAGATTACCAACTTTTCCCCAAAAACCCCGTATCTAAATCTATCGGTTTTGCACGGAAAACATCAAAATGGAAACCGTAACCTAAAAATTGTAAACGAAAAACAGTTTCTCGTTGTCTAATAATAAATTCAAGGAATTCCCTGAGTGTCGCTATGGGACGAGCCGGAGCTCGTTAATTTATCAAAAAACGGTGATAGCAAAGCGTACAGGCAGCTCGTCGAGCGAAACATGAAACAGGCATACAATCTTGCGTATCGCTATGTCGGAAATCATGACGATGCCCAGGACGTGGCGCAAGATGCATTCGTGCGCGCGTACCGCTCGCTAAAGTATTTCCGCGGCGATGCGGGATTCTCGACCTGGCTGTACCGGATCGTGACGAATGTCGCGCTCAACAGGGTAAAGCAGCTGCAACGAATTACGAAACATGAATCGCCGATAACGGAAACAACCGAAATGCTGATGGGACATGAGCCAACCGTGATGAGGGGCTTTGATACGTCCGCACACATCGAACGGGCGCTGCACGAGCTGCCGACGCTTCAGCGTGCGGTAGTTATCTTACGACATCTTAACGGCTTATCCACCAAGCAAGTGAGCAACATTCTCCGATGCTCGGAAGGAACCGTGAAAACCCATTTGCACAGGGGAATTAAGAAATTACAATTGAAGCTGAAGTTTTTAGAAGAAGAACAGGTATGAATGAACACGCACGAGCAAAAGCTCATCTCTATGAATTTGTAAGGAATGAATTGCCGGAAGAAGACCGGCAGAGAATTGAACGGCATATCCAATCTTGCAACCAATGCCGCGAAGAAGCATCAACTCTTTCAACGTTTTTTCAGGAAGTTGATAAGGCGACAATAGATTGGAGCGCACAGCAGCCGGAAGAATATTGGAATACGTTTGCATATTCCGTGCAAGCGCGGATTACAAAAGAAGAGCCAGCGCAAGCAACCGCCATCGAACGCTTTCTTGAGTGGCTGGATTCTGTCATTACGTTTCGCCCGCGTGATATTGCAATTGCGGGGGCGTGTTGTATTTTACTGCTTGCCGGGCTCGTTGCAGGAAAATATTTCTTGCAACAGGAGAAACCCCCTTCGCAGCAACAGGCAGCACGACAGGTTGTATCCCCGGTAGATTCCGAATACATCAGGCTGCATGAATATTTTCGGAGGTCGCGGGCATTGCTTGTCGGGTTGGCAAATTCCGGGCTTGAAGAGGGCGAACCTGCCGACATGGAAGCCGAACAAACAATTTCAAAAAGCTTGATCCACGAAGCCCGCCAGTTAAAGCAGCAACCGCTGGATTCCCGTTCCGAGCGGCTCATTAGCGACATGGAAAAAATCTTGCTCAAGCTAGCCAACTCCGAAATGAGCGAGAACTCTGCCGACCTGGAGCTTATCCGCGATGGGATCGAACGGGGAAACTTGCTCTATAAAGTTCGAAGAGCTGAAGCGGCTTATAACCAACCTACAGTCATGTTTGCAAACTACAAGGAAGAATGAAAATGAAATTACAGTTGAAAACTATTTTTCAAGAAGAATATTCGAAAAATTTCCCTCGTGTCATTCGCGCAGTATTCAATTCGTCTTTTGCGAACCCCGTCAATGACGGGCGGGAAAAGATTTCGGCTGTTCTACTAATTCTCATCGTCTTGGCAACGTTCCCGGTTGCTTTTGCATTCGGGCAAGAAACTGTAGAAGTTAGTTCTGAAGATTGGGTCCCTGTTACCGTTGTTCAATCTCCTTTTGTAGAAGCTCCAACCGTGGTAGCCTGGAATACGACGCATGAATGTGAAGCATTTTCAGAAAATGAGAAAAAGGATGACCCCGGGTATAAATCGTATAAAAAAGGGTACGACCTGATTCTCGATGAGGAATGGGAAGAAGCGATCAAACAGTTTAAGACTATGATTTCGAGCTACCCGAAAAGCCAATATCTCGATGACGCATCGTATTGGATTGCCTATGCGTATAAAGCAACTGACGTTGATAAGGCGCGCGAACACTACAAGAAATTTATTAAAGCCTACCCGAAGAGTAAGTATTATGATGATGCCGTGGCAGATTTAGGCGACCTCGATGGCAGCGTCGTTTTCTCAACATCAGGAGACAGCCAGGTTGTTTACTTTGAACGAACGGCGAATGGAAATGGGTTTATCTATGGCGTGGGTACAGCAACGACTCTTGCACGGCAGCAATTCGATAAATCGCGACGATTGCTAACAAACCAGTTGAGGGGGCTTTCAGGAACTGCTCCTGTAGCATGGACGCCTATGCCAATGCTGCCATCGCACGATGAAAAGCTGGATAGCGAAACGCAATTACAACTAGACATTCTTTATGCGCTCGGAGACAAGAAGGATGATGAGGGTTCATATAACGCATTGAAGGAAATTGCAATTGATCCCAAGGAACACCGCACCCTGAGATTTACCGCTATGGATTTGCTTGTGGATTTCAAAAAGCATGACCCTCTGCCTGTGTTTGTCGAGATCGCGAAACGGGACACAAGCGAAGAAATTCAGAACATGGCAATTAACTATATCGGTTCGCTTTCCAACAATAAAAACCGCTCGGTTGAAACGTTATCCGAGCTTTATACTGCGATCCCGAAGTACAGGGTTGGGCAGCTTCAAACCGTACTTAGCTCAATTGCGGAAATCGGCAACGACAAGGCAGTGGAATTTCTCGGAGGCGTAGCCCGCGACGACAAAAATTATGACCTCCGCCGCGATGCCGTGTATTACCTTGGCAGCATTGGCAACGACAAGGCGAGAACGGCGCTGTTGGAGATTTTGAAGGTGAAGAGGGAGAAGTAACCAATAGAGAAAGAATACATTGAAAATTATTTACTCAAGTTACACATAAAATGCTTTGTTCAAAACGCAAATATTTTTGTTTGAACACGATGAACACACCCCTCAATCCCAATGCTGTCAGGTTAAGGAAAAAGCAGAGGAATTTAAAAATCAAGGAAGTGGTTATATATTCTAAAAAGCCATGATAAAAACACCAGTTATTAGAACAGATTTATGCCAAGATA
>SCUC01000544.1 GCA_004322375.1 Bacteroidota bacterium | reverse complement strand
CTGCAATCATGGGTCCGTGTGTTGCCGGTGGAGCGTACCTTCCTATTATGAGCGATGAGATATTGATTGTTAATAAAACAGGAAGCGTATTTCTCGCGGGTCCCTACCTTGTAAAAGCGGCAATCGGCGAAGATGTTGACATCGAAGAATTAGGCGGCGCAGAAATGCACTCTGAAATCAGCGGCGTCACCGATTACAAGATGCCCGACGATGAATCGTGCTTGAAACAAATTCGCAGCATCATCAGCAAGTTTGGGCAAACTCCCAAAGCTCCGTTCGATCGCATTGTTCCTCAACAACCAAAATTTAACCCGGCTGATATATATAGGATAATGCCTGAAGACCGTTCAAAACCATACGATACTTACCAAATACTATCGCGACTTGTTGATAATTCTGAAATAGACGAGTACAAAACAGGGTATGGACGGAGCGTTATCACGGCGTATGCTCGTATTGATGGGTGGGCTGTTGGTATTGTTGCCAATAATCGCTCGTTGGTCAAAACGAAAAAAGGAGAGTTGCAAATCGGCGGCGTTATTTACAACGATAGTGCCGACAAAGCCACACGGTTTATTATGAATTGCAACCAAAAGCTCATTCCTCTTATTTTCCTTCAAGATGTTACCGGATTTATGGTCGGAAAACGCGCTGAGCAGGGAGGAATCATTAAAGATGGCGCAAAAATGGTGAACGCTGTTGCCAATTCCGTTGTTCCTAAGATAACATTTATTATTGGGAACAGCTATGGCGCTGGAAATTACGCGATGTGCGGTAAAGCGTACGACCCCCGTTTCATCTTCGCATGGACGACTGCACAAATAGCAGTGATGGGCGGGAAACAGGCAAGCGAAACACTTCTGAGCATCAAAATCCAGCAAATGAAAGATAAAGCAGGACAGGAGATCCCTAAGGAAGAACAACAACGAATGTTGCAAGAAATCTACAACAAATATCAATCCGAGCTTGACCCGCTCTACGCCGCTGCCCGTCTCTGGGTGGACAGCATTATTGACCCGCTTGAAACAAGAGAGGTCATTTCCCGCACGCTTGAAGTGGTCTCCTGTAATAATAATATCCCTAAATTCAATCCGGGCGTCATTCAAACGTAAGTTGAGATTGAATGAAAAAAAAAATACACAACGCCTCTTCGGTAGCCTATAATCAAAGAGAATGTCATTCCTGCGAATGCAGGAATCCCATCAGCGTGCATCTCACGGTACGACCATCTGCATCGCTACCTTTGTTTCTTTTCATTTTCCTGTGGTGCTACTCTACAACATTCTCTCAACCTTCAGTCTTACGGGCAACCCCCAATGAGTTTCAGCAATACCTGCAATTCGATACAACAGAATCCCTTGAATTCCTTGTTACCCTTCTCCCCCCTTTTCTCATCCAAAACGGAATTGAGCTAAAAGAATTTATCCGCAGCGAAGAATTCCTCAACCTGCGTACTGCTCTCGGCGACTCTAAAGCAATAGATGCAATTTTTGTCCGCTCTATGCAATTAACAAAGAACAATACGGGAATAGCCCTTCTCCTCACAACGCTCGCAACTTTCGATCACAGGATAGTTCAGTTCGATGTGCCGGTTTTTCTTTTGGCATTTCCGCTAACCGATGAATCTGAAGATGAATTTGATTCTCGCGTGAAAAATCTTCCCACGCGTATGTTTTCCGATACACCGAACTATCATCTCGGAGATAGAGACAAATTGCAGCATTTTTTTGGCTCCGCATTTGTTACGTTTATATTTGAATCGCGGGGAACTGCCGAGAGACTTGGCGCGGCAATCGAGCAGGGAGAGCAGGCTATTGTTATAGGCGGTCGCGACGATGATAGAGACGCGAGAGCGAACGTTCTCGGTCAACAATTCGGTCTTGCCTTGATGGAAAATCCTTTCCAGTACCCTTCAGAGTTTTTATTACATGGTATTGCAACGATGGATACCAAACAGCTATACAATACATTGGAATTTGAAAATGGCTTCGATTCTTGTCGTTGACGACGAAAAAAGCGTTCGCGAATCAATTAAAATGATTTTAGAGTACAGTAAGCATTCTGTCTCTTTGGTTGAGGACGGGCTCAAAGCATTGACTGCGCTCTCAAAAGAACCTTATGATGCGGTATTGCTTGATATAAAAATGCCGGGCAAAGATGGACTTGAAGTCCTAGAAGAACTGAAACGCAGTAACCCTTCCATACCGGTCATTATGGTTTCAGGACACGGCACATTTGATGATGCCGTAAAAGCCACAAAGTTAGGCGCATTCGATTATATTGCGAAACCTCTCGATAGAGACAGACTGCTCATTACCGTAAGAAATGCGCTTGAACACCAGAGGCTTGCCCGTGAAATCGGTAAGCTTCGAGAAAAAGACTTGATTCTTGGTGAAAGCCCCGGAATCAAAAAAATTCTTGCCGACATTCAACGCGTCGGACAGACGGATGCCGGTGTTCTCATCACCGGTGAAAGCGGGACAGGAAAAGAGCTTGTTGCGCGGGCAATTCACCAGGCAGGCAAGCGAAACGAATTTCCTATGGTCGAGGTAAACTGCGCTGCGATTCCTGCGGAGTTAATCGAATCTGAATTATTTGGGCATGAAAAAGGCTCGTTCACGGGCGCAACTGCCCAACGGATAGGGAAATTTGAACAAGCCGACGGAGGAACGCTCTTCCTCGATGAAGTAGGCGACATGAGCCTTCCCGCCCAGGCAAAAATGCTTCGCGCGTTGGAAGAACGAAAAATCGAACGCGTGGGCGGTAATAAGCTTATCCCGGTAAATGTACGGGTGATTGCCGCAACAAATAAAAATCTCCCGGAGGAAATTTCGAAAGGAAAATTTCGCGAAGATTTATATCATCGTCTTAACATCATTCAAATTCAAATTCCTCCCTTGCGTGAACGAAAAGAAGATATTCCCCTGTTGATTAAAGCGTTCATCGCGGATACCTGCGCTCGGTATGCGTTTCCCGTAAAAACAATTTCAGAGCAGACGTTACAATCGCTTATGAATTTAGAATGGAGCGGAAATGTACGCGAGCTGAAAAACAGCATTGAGCGGCTTGTCATTATGTCGCCGGGAAACAGTATCGAAACTGCCGACCTGCGTACTCTCGGAGTTTCTCGTAAAGGTGAGGTTGACGATATTATTGCTTCAAGTCATTCCTTCCAGGAATTTAAAGATAAAGCCGAAGCTGCATATATCCGGCATCAGCTAGAAAGACACAGCTGGAACGTATCAAAAACGGCAGAAGCCCTTGAGATGGAACGAAGCCATCTCTACACAAAAATCAAACGCTACGGGCTTGAACGCGGGCAAGAAAATATTGAGGCAACGAAGTAAGTTTACTGTTTTTAGTTTGTTGCTTTCAGCTCGCCTGCCGCTGCACATATCGCACATCCCACATCACATATCCAGAATAAAGCATCCAGCTACAAGTAGCTATCGTTTCTTAAACACGATACTCCCAGGTCCCTTTTGCGCGAGGAAGAATTTTTTCAACGTCCCATCCTGTTTGTAAATCTGAACGTCCCCATCCGCTGTATATTGCTTTACATCTGTTACATAGATATCTTGAGTTGAATCTTCGAGCGCGATGGTATAAAATGTTCCTGCAATGAAATTTTGAGTTACCTGTTTTGTCAATGGATTTACCCGATGCACAGGTCCTCCATAATTTCCTCCGAGGAAACCACCAAGG
>SCUC01000543.1 GCA_004322375.1 Bacteroidota bacterium | reverse complement strand
ATATTGATGGCATTTCTCTCTCGACCGATGTGGGAAGCTATGGAAGAATTGGCGGTTCTTTAATTTTCGGAAAAGAATTCAATGAAGACGTTAATCTTCTTTTTTCCGCTTACGGAGCTGACATTGATGGAGATGACCTGTATTTTCCGGATTTTGATGACCCTTCAATGAATAATGGTATTGCCGAAGGTCTTGATTGGGAACGATTCGCAGGGCTTCATTCTTCTCTTCGATACAAAAATATTTCATTGCGAACAATGCTCACAACAAGGAAAAAAAGTGTTCCTACAGGAGCGTATGGAACCTTGTTCAATGTATCAGGATTTGAGTCTATAGATGAACGCGCTTTCGTTGAGCTAAAAGCCGAGTTTCCTTTTGCGGCAGATAAAAACGTTTTTGTTCGCGGGTATTACGATTATTATGGTTACTCAGGAGCATATCCCTATCCGGCTGTTATTAACTATGATGCCAGCATAGGAAGCTGGGCGGGCGGTGAAGCGCAATTCCGGTGGGATATTTTTTCCGGCAACCGTTTTACAGTCGGAGGCGAGTGGAAAGATAATCCTCGCGCTGATTACCGTAACTGGACTCCCGATACTGTCTATTTTGATAAAAATTTTCCTTTTCATGCCCTCTCCATATATTTCCAGGATGAATTTCAGATCGTTGATAACCTTGCGTTGATTGCCGGAATACGAAGAGATGAATATTCTTCAACCGGCAGCGCCACAACGCCGCGCATCGCTCTTATTTATAACCCGACAAACACGAGTACCGTAAAATTGCTATACGGTGACGGGTTCAGAGCGCCCAATGTCTATGAAGCGAATTATGAAGATGCACTCTCTCAATGGAAGATGAACCCTGATTTGCGTTCTGAACAAATCATGACGAGAGAGCTTGTTTATGAACAGCGAATAAGTAATTCTTTATTTGGCGTATTTTCTGCCTATACTTATCATATGACTGACTTGATAGATTCATTCAAAGATTCCCTGGATGTCTCCCAATTTCTCAATATCAACGAAGTGAATGCTTTCGGTCTCGAAGTAGAAGTAAGTTTCATTACAGAATATGGAATGAAAGGCGTATTAAGCGGTTCCTACCAGGAAGCAAAAGATCCGTCAACGAACATGTCGCTTTCAAATTCGCCCGCATATTTTGCCAGGTTCGGTCTATCATATCCTCTACGGAGCGATGTAATGATTTCTGCTGAGTGCATCTATAATTCGGAACGCATAACGGTGTATGGAACCACAACCGAACCTATCCTGACCACGAGACTTGCTCTTTTTGCGCAGCCCGGATTGAGTGATGAAACATGGCTTGCAGGCGCAATCAACCGTTTCAAGGTTTCGTTGCTTGTTGACAATATTTTTAACAGCGAGTATTCAACGCCTGGGGGAGTTGAACATCTTCAACGGGCAATTCCTCAAGACCGCAGAAATTTCCGTTTCAAAGTATCGTATGCTTTCTAAAGAAGGTAAAGCGATGAAGCGCGCTTTTCTATTGTTGTTGTTCATAACAGTATTACGCGCCGCGTCTCCCGCCCAGGAGATGCCTGTGCCGGTAGATATTCAGCATCGGTTGTTAACAAAAATCCTGACGTTTGACAGGAATTTGAAGAGCCGGGCTGGAGCGACCTTAACAGTCGGCATCCTGTATCAAAAATATTACCGCACATCTCTCAACGTCGAAAACGAGCTCATAAGTGTTTGCAATGAATCCGGTATTCAAGAAGTTGAAACCGTACCCCTTTCCTGTGTTCCGTTGCCGATTCAATCTGCTGCCGGACTAGATAGCA
>SCUC01000542.1 GCA_004322375.1 Bacteroidota bacterium | reverse complement strand
CCGCACTCTTATTTATAGCTCAATCATGAAAGAGAATTTGACGATTTCATTCGATACGTTACCCTCGAATGTTGAAGGATACTCACGGCAGCTTTTTTCTTCCTTGAGAAAACTTGACAGTGAGGGGGCTGAAATTATTTTAATAGAAGCGGTTGAAGAAACCGGACTTGGCATGGCAGTCATGGATAGGCTGCGTCGCTCAGCGGAAGCATCGGAACAATGATTCAAGATGCAGGATGCTGGATGTAAAAATAGCCGTATGACAAATGACGAATGACATCAGTGAGTAGTGAGTTGTTAGCAGTTAGTGGTTATTAGGTAAGTATAACAAAAGGTACAAAATCGCAGCGAAGCGGAGATCCCGCACTGCGGGAAACAAAAAGCAAACGTATGAAACAGTCAATTAAGAAAGACAAACAACCAAAAACGAAACAACCGATAGTAGCCATCATTATGGGAAGTAAATCCGATAGTGAAACGATGATGCCCGCAAAAGAAACGCTGGAATCCTTTGGCGTGAATTGCGAGTGGAAAATCCTTTCCGCGCACCGGACTCCCGATGAAGCCCTCGAATTTGCCGCGACTGCCCACGAGAAGGGAATACAAGTAATTATCGCGGCGGCAGGCGGGGCGGCGCACCTTGCAGGCGTTCTTGCGGCAAAAACGTCGCTGCCGGTTATAGGCGTTCCCATAAAATCGAAATCGTTAAACGGGCTGGATTCACTCCTTTCAATGGTACAGATGCCCGGCGGCGTTCCCGTTGCTACGGTTGCTATTGATGGCGCGACAAACGCTGCGTTGTTGGCTCTGAGAATGTTAGGATTGAAATACCCGGATATTATGAAGCGGATGAATTCTTACAGGGAAGAGATGAGAAAGAAGGTATTGGAGAGTAATCAATAAGGGATAACAGGACTCTCTATAGATTGTCCAAAAAATCTCATCGCTCGATTCTGCCCACGGCTCGTAGAGCGTCCTCGCAGAATCATGAACACGAACGAATTTCCAAACGGCGCGGACGCCGTTTGGAGCGCTTGAAAATATTACATAACGTAGGACAGGAATCCTTCCTGTCCCGACAACTTTCCTTACTCTAACAATTGGTCTTCCGTTGATGAGACAATGAAGAGCAAGCAGCCGTTTTCAGTCCATTGTTTGAGATGAACGCTTTGCATATCTGCCCGCTGGTAATCGCCTGCATGAAGCACCAGCTCATCGCCGACATGAAGATCGCCTTCCAGCACATAACATTCCTCAACGCCGGCGTGACGGTGACTCGGATACGCGGTTCCCGCTGCCATTCGCACAAGCATTGTAATTGTACGTTGCTCAGGATCGGCAAATAACTGTTTAACGTTGATGCCTTCAATTCCGATTTCCTCCCACCGTCCTTCATCTGAACGCAAGGTTGTCAATCCCTTGCGCAGGGAAACTGGCTGCCACTCTTTCCATACCTGAGGAGATGGAACTACACCGTGATTGTTCCGTTCTTTCCGCACCAACGCCATGAGACGTTCCTTCACTACGGGGCTTGGTACGGTATTCTTTTCCGTCATTGCAAGAACTTCCAACGGCTCGCCCAACGTTGCCAGCTCGGAAGAGCATTCTTCGCACCCTTGCAGAAGATGCTGCTCGTACATTGTTCGTTCGGGCGCCTCCAGCAGCCCCAGAAGGTACAACGAGCAATGATCACGTAATTCACATTTCATAATAACTTTCAGTGGTAGAGTTCAGGAATATTGAGTAATTGCTCCCGGAGCGCGAGCATTCCCGCGCGCATCCGCGATTTAACAGTCCCTAACGGTACCGAAAATTTTTCCGCAAGCTCCGATTGGCTGTATCCCTCATAATACGCAAGCTCGATTAATTTTCGCTGCGAATCGGGCAGCCGGTTGAGCGCGCCGGTGACAAGCTCAGTCAACTGCGACGACGAAAGCGATTCCATAGGATCCAACGACCCTTGTCCGTTCTTCGCATCATGTATCTCTTCAACGTCAGCTTCACGGGCGCGCATACGGGCGGGTTTTGACCGCCAGTAATCAATTGATTTATTTCTTGCAATTCTGATAAGCCAAACTATCGGCGTTCCCAGAAGAGGATTATAGCTGCCGGCTTTATTCCATACCTGCAAGAACACTTCTTGAAGAATATTTTCCGCTTCTTCCCTGATGGCAACGACGCGAAAAATTACCCCGAACAAGAGCCCGGAATAGCAATCATATAAACGTTCGAGAGCCTCTTCGTCACGCCGGGCAATTAATTGGAGCAGCTCGATATCGCGAGATTGTTCCATGTTCATCAGAGGAATCATGTGTTCTTCTTTCCCGGGGAAAACGAACAAGCGCGTGCGCAAAGAAAATTAACCATTACTATAAATACGAAATAAAAAAGAAAAAGTAAAATCGTCGAACAACAGTTACGACTGCGACCTGAATGTTGAAACTCCGAATGCAATGAGTCGCGCGGCGTTCAGTGCGTAGTCTCGAAAAATTCACGCTTTGAACTATATACGTAATTCTTGTATAGGCGGATTGAATAGCAGAAATTATCAAATTTGTACGGCTCTCTGACGAAAAAAAATCCACCCGCCTGCTGGCAGATGGATTGTTCAACGGCGGGGATGACCAAAAACTACAACGACCCAAATGTTTTATGCTTTTCCAATATCTGTTTCGCATCGGCAGCGTACAGAAATGAAAAATTCGGATTGACTGTAAGCGCTCGAGTCAAGAAATGTTTCGATTGCTCAGCATTTCCTACTTTATCTGCAATCGCCCCGGCAAGGTAGAGCATGGACGCATCTTTCGTTCCAAGTTTCATTGCCTGCTGAATGCTTGTCCATGCCTCATCGTGCTTCCCGTTTTTGAAAAGGGCGAGCGCCAGCACATAGTAGCCGTGAACGCTTTTCCGTTCCATGATCGCCTTTTGCGCCAGCGTAAGCGCTTCTTCTACGTTTCTATTATGCGATGCAAAAAATTCCGCCATCTCAAGAGAATTGTTTTCACCCATTTCTTGCTCTTCATGATAGAGCTCTTCGGCGTTATCATAGCATGTTCGCATCTCGGAAAAATTTCCGAGATATTGATATACTTCACCCAATCCCTCATGGAATGCAGGCTCGTTAAGCGCGGCAATGGCTTGCTTGTAATATTCTATGCTTTCTTTATAGCGCCCTTTCATTCCTTGTACTTTTGCAAGCCCGCGTAATGCATGGGCATACCCATTGCGTTCTTGAAGAATACCCTTGAATATATACTCTGCGCTATCTACCTTGTTCTGGTTCAGAAACAACATACCGAGATTGTACAACACCCAGGCTCTGTTTTCCTGTCCGGTTACTCCCGCTTCAGCAGCCATGGTCATCGCATGAATTGCTCCATCAATATCGCCGTGCAGTTCTCTGAGATATGAAACGCGGGAATATGAGCGCAAATCCGGACGAATGCTTACCATTTTATCGCAGGCTCGTACCGCTTCGTCGTAGTTGCCCAGCTCCACATTTGCATCGCAAAGCAGGCCGTAATAAAATGCCGTATGCGGATTCATCGCAATCGCCTTTGACGCCAATTCTTTTGCTTCGCGAAAATGATGAAGCGTTGCCGCAATGGTTGCTTTCGTAATAACAATTTCAGAAGTTTCCGCGCTATGCTCGAGCGCTGCATCGAGAAGAGCGGCAGCCTTAGGAAGATATTCAGCGTTATTTCCGGTAAGCCGTCCTTGCTGCAAATACAGCTGCGCCAGCTGAACATAATTATTAACATCATCGGGATGCTTTCGTATCAGCTCGCGATAATGCTCCACGGCTTTTTCTGCATTTAAAAACTCCGACGAGGATATAGTTCCCTGAGAGCCTAAACCGGGCATTTGAGTGCTTTGCCCTTCATCTTGCCGTTGCAGAATGAGTGTTATCGTGGTTGTAATAACAGCAAGAAGAAGAACAAGGCTAACTATTTTCTTATTCATACATCAATCCTAAAAAGTAAAGAAAGCCCCACGTTAATGCGCTAAACGGGAGGCTCCCTTTTGTGTGATGGTTATGTTATTTACAGATAAACATCAATTACTTCACAAGCACTGCCTTCTTTACCGGCAGGGTTTGGTCGCCTACTTGCATTCGATAGAAATAAACTCCCGTGGAAACGTTGTTGGCGTTCCAGTTTACTTCATACATTCCCGGAGTTTTTACTTCATTGACAAGTGTTGCAAGTTCCTGTCCCGCTTCGTTATATACTTTCAGCGTGACTACATCGGTTGTAGAAACATGATACCGGATGCTCGTCGTAGGATTAAATGGATTGGGATAATTTTGTTCAACCATGAATCCCTTGGGAACGCTTAATCCGAGAAAGTCGCCTCCATCGCCAACTGCTAATGGAGTGTCCAGCGTGTCAGCCGTCAATTGCTTTGTATAATCATATCCGCGATGCGGCTCTGCAACGAACGGAAATGCAGATTTGAACGCAAGGTCGTTATGCGTTGGACCGGCTTTGTAGGTAAGAACATCTAACAGGTCTGTAGTAACCGGGTTTGGACCACCGACAGTATAATCGTCATACCATAATCCGATTGCCGCGAGCGCAACGCCGGAAACCGCTTGAAGCTCAATCCGCGTCACGTCATCTTCCAGCCGGCGACCGTTTGGAAATCCATCCATGTTCGGAATCCATTGCAGGCTGGCATCTTGATTATACCGGGGGTCTGTTAATCCTAACACTGCCGCTTGCACGATGCCGAGACTGCTGAAATCGGCACTGTTCCTGGGCGTAACAGGAACTGCCATATTCAACCTGAGCATATCGCCAAACGTTGGCAGGAAGTTATTCATGAAGGGTTTGCCGTTTGCTAACGGGTTGCCGGCTTTCCCTGTTGCTAACTGATAGGGAGCTAAATTGGGAACGCCGGTATAAAATATCGGAAGAATGTCAACCGAACGGGGCGCGCCCGCTCGCAGCAAGTATTTTCCAAAAATGCTCGTATCAAGTGCTGTTCCTGCCGTCGCGGGATTGCCATAGAGGGGATATAATCCACCTTGGGTGTTGCCGAAGTCATACGCCTGCAATGAATTTCTTTGAATTCTTAGCGCAGATAGCGCAGGAACTGCTCCGCCAAATAAGGCATCATCCATGTAAAGACCTAATTCCGGATTCGTGAAATATGCCTCAAAGGTTGTTTCAGCCGCAGCAGAAGGAGCAATAGAATTCCAGTAATCTTTCATTCCGATTGGAATGACTGCTTCATTCGTTAACGGCATACCCAGCCGGGAAATCTGCACCCACGGACCGCTATACCCCGGCTCGTCGCCCGTGAGCGATAGCGTTGTTACTTGCTGGCGGCTTGCCGATGCCCACACGCCAATCACGAAATCTCCATCAAGAATGTTTGTAGCCTGAGCTGCAGTTTTTCCATCCTTCTGGAGCGTCGAAATTGTTACCTGAATGGCAATCACGTGACAATTGAATCCCGCGACGCCATCACGCGCTGCATCCGTACCGGAAGCGCCCGGGACTCTTGTCTGACCGAGATCGAACACTCCGCCTAAATCAACAAAGAACGGGTCATCTGCAGGACCGCAATAAATCTTTTCGCCCGTTGATGCTGTCGCGATCGCGGCGCTAACTAACGAGCTATATGTTGTTCCCAGTCCGACCGTAGCATTTTCAATAGAGCGAGGACCGATATTCGGCGGAGGCACTGTACCGCTCGACACAATCGTTGCCCAGCTGGAACCGCCGTCAGTGCTTCGTTCCGATGTGTACGTTGTTTTTAGATTTTGTTGACCGAGCCGAATATTGAAAAACGTTGTGGGGTCTTGATTGGTTTGGTCGAAGGTAAAGCGGTAAATAATGTCATCCCCCGTTGTCGCGGCATTGTTATCTATATGAATTTCATAGCGGATGTTCTTGCCAAAGGTCGCGAAATTGGGTCCTCCTTCCGGCAATTCCATCGGGATATACCCCGCGATGATAGTAACGGTGTTCGTGTCATCGGGACTGCGGAAGGCATATAAATCTGTGTTATCTGCGAGCGGGTCGTTGCTAATCAACGGCGCTTCGCGGTGACTTGACGCATCGGTAGCTTTGGGTGTAAAAACTAACGTAACAAGCAAAACACACGCAGCCAACGCGGCAAGAAGTAAAAAACGTTTCATAAATTTCTCCGTTATTGATAATGGGTTATTTCAAAATAGCGTATTACATCGTTGCCTACCTTCCACTCACGCACGCACGGCAAAACTGCCTGCATGACATGAATAATAGACCTTCAAGTTATACGACTACACACACCATATCAATACGAAGCAAAGCTAAAATCGGATTGGTTACCATTCGCTGCCTTGTGCCGAAGGGCACAACACTGATATTGCTATGCAGGAGAACAAAGAGTCCCCCCTGTGATGTTTCCGGGAGATATTGAGAGCTCATTTTATTCAGAAGGGTAATTTTTGTATATTTTAGTATTAGTATCAGACAAAATGTTCTTTCACAAAAAATGGATTTTTTATGCACGATATACTTGTTGAACAAATCAAGCAGGAAGTAACAAAGCACGGCGTACAGGAATTACGCACACCCCAGGAAGTGGACTCCCTCCTTACTCAAACGAAAGGCACTGCGCTTATTTTCGTCAATTCCGTCTGCGGATGCGCCGGAGGCGTTGCCCGACCTGCGCTTATTCATGCAATGAAGCACACGATTAAACCTGACGTCATAGCAACAGTATTTGCCAGCACAGACCGCGACGCAACGATGCGTGCCCGCGAATACTTCACCGGTATGCCCCCTTCATCACCATCGTTCGCGCTTTTAAAAGATGGTAGGCTCCTCCACATGATTCATCGCTCCGAAATAGAAATCAGCGACCCATCCGAAGTTGCGAAAATGCTGACGGATGCGTTTGAGAAGTATTGTCAAGCGCCTGCGATTGAAATTCATTCTAACTGATGGAATCCAAACATTAATAATACAGCCCACAATTTCAGTTGTGGGAGTAATTATAAAAAAACGCCCCGCAGAATCTTAGCGGGGCGTTTTGCTTTTCCCTTGACGTTACCTTATACTTGTTCTTCTACCTGCAACATCCAAAGCTGCAGTTCCCGCGACCGCGGTGCCCACCACCGAAACCACGATGCTTCATGCCATGCCCTCTGCCCGGTCCCATTCCCATTCTGTTGCCAAACTCTTGGTTCATCCCTTCCCGATGCTCTTTCCAGAGTTCCCGCTGTTCAGGGGTAAGAATTTTATTGACGTTAAACCAAAACGAGGTCGCATTCAGCTTCATCTCATTCTGGATCTTGCTAATTTCCGTTAGCTGGGATTCAATGCTGCTCTGATTCGGCTCATCCGCATCAAATAATTCCCGAAGGGTTATTCTCATCGTCTGAACTTTCGCCCGTAATTCAATATTCTTTTTTTGGAAACCGGAACGGTATTCCTTTACCTGGTCTTGTTGTTTATCTGTCAGGTCAAGCTTCTCCATGAATTCCCTTCGATCAGGGGGCATCATTCCTGTGTTATCGTCGTCATCCATCCATCGCGGCTGGGAGAGCACAATTGTTGTTGTAAGCATGAGTAAAGCTACTAACTGTTTCATAAGTTTTTTCCTTTTAAATGATAGTTGTTCATTTTCAATGTATTAGACATGAGCAGTCTGGAGAAGTTTAATCGGTAAAATGACATTTTTCTTTCAGGCAAAAATTTCGTACATTGAATTTGTCTTCTTTGTCAAAGACAACCCATAACATTGAAAAAAGGCGTTTTACGTCCCGCTTCAGCGTGTTTTCTTGAAGCGGGACGTTTTGTTCTTAATACCGTCGTTTCCCCTTTTCGGGATAACCATCTAGAGAATTTCATTATGCTAACCAGAGCCAACATCAGAAATATAGCCATCATCGCCCACGTTGACCACGGGAAAACAACACTTGTTGATCACATGCTTCGTCAAACAGGAACATTTCGCGATAATCAAGAAATCGTAAAACGTGTCATGGATTCCAATGAATTGGAACGCGAACGGGGCATCACTATCCTTGCAAAAAATACGGCAGTGTTTTACAAGCAACCGGAAAGTAAAGACATCATTAAAATTAATATCGTTGATACCCCGGGGCATTCCGATTTTGCAGGAGAAGTCGAGCGCACGCTAAAAATGGTGAACGGCGTCTTGTTGCTTGTGGATGCGGCGGAAGGTCCTCTTCCCGGAACAAAATTCGTCTTAAAAAAATCTCTCGAATTAAATTTACAGCCGATTGTCGTCATCAATAAAATTGACAGGAAGGATGCTCGTGCACACGCAGTGCTTGATGAAGTCTTTGAGCTGTTCCTCTCCCTCGGCGCGCATGACCATCAACTGGATTTTCCGACAATCTATTGTATCGCCAAACAAGGAATTGCAAAGAACGAGCTTGAAGAAGAAGGAGTGAATCTTGAGCCGCTCTTTCATGCCATCGTAAGCAAGATTCCGCCTCCTCCCGGAGACGATACGCTGCCGTTTCAAATGCTGGTAACAACTATTGATTATAACGATTATCTCGGCAGGCTCGGCATTGGCAGGGTGGAACGGGGAACGATCCGGCTGGGTGGTCCGATGAAAATTATCCATCGCGACTCCAGCATCGAAGACGCGCGGGTAACAAAAATTTACACGTTTGAAGGACTCAAACGAATGGAAGTTGGACAAGCTTCCGCAGGCGATATCATCGCTCTGGCAGGAATGGAAGACGTGGACATCGGCGAAACCATTGCCGACGCCGCCGATCCCACTCCTCTCCATTTCGTTACCATCGAAGAACCGACTCTTTCGATGAACTTTATTGTGAATAATTCTCCCTTTGCCGGACAGGAAGGGAAATATGTTACAACAAGAAACGTCGGCGAGCGATTGACCAAAGAGCTCCGTTCCAATGTCAGCTTGCGCGTTGAGTTGACCGATTCTCCTGATTCGTTTAAAGTAAGCGGCAGGGGAGAATTACATCTCGGCATCCTCATCGAAACCATGCGCCGTGAAGGATACGAATTTCAAGTTTCCGCTCCGGAAGTGATTTATAAGCGCATTGCAGATGTGATGTGTGAGCCTATCGAGCATGTTATTATAGATGTGCCTGATGAACATGCAGGTATCATCATCCAAAATCTCGGCTCAAGAAAAGGCGTGATGAAAAATATGCTGCAGGCACAAGGCAATACCCGCCTCGAGTTTCTTGTTCCTGCACGCGGCTTGCTTGGCTTCCGTTCGGAATTTATGACCGATACCAAAGGAACGGGAATTCTTCACCACAATTTCCACGGGTACGAGCCGTTCAAAGGCGAGCTTTCAACAAGGCATAAAGGCGCCGTCATTCAACTTGAGGATGGAGTTGCAACAGGATACGCGATGTTCAAGCTGCAAGAAAGAATTACATTCTTCATTGAGCCCGGCGTCCGGGTTTACAGGGGAATGATTGTCGGTGAAAACGCGAGAGACGAGGATATTATCGTCAACGTCTGCAAAACCAAGCAGCTGACCAACATGCGCGCCAGCGGCGCGGACGAAGCAATCCGCCTGGAGCCGCCGCGCATTCATTCTTTAGAGCAAGCAATTGAATGGATTGCCGATGACGAATATATTGAAGTAACTCCAAAATCACTCCGCCTCCGGAAAAGATATTTAGACCATAACGAGAGAACGAGGATGTCGAAAAAGAGGGCGACGGTGGAAGGATAGCTGTTCAATGAAAAATGCCGCCCGTTCATTACAAACAGGCGGCATACAAAACAATCTGCAATCAGCGTTACTTCCCCTTCCGTATAAAAATATCTCCGTTAAAATTCTTAAGCAGCATATCCGCGCCGCCGCCGCCGTTGATGGTTCCGTTCATCATCTTTTCCATTGAGATTTTACGCTTGCCCCGCTTATCTTTGGGGTAATCCTCGACCTTGGGAGCGGAATAATCCATTTTAATTTCAAAGTCGCTGTAGATTTCACCCATATCGTTTTTTAAGCGCATCATTGCCTTGGTGTCGGCTGGCAAGGTAACGTCAATATCCCCGTTCATCGAGCTAAAGGACATGGATTTTTTGGTATCAACCGAGGCAAAGACAACGGTGATATCGTCATTCAAAGCATCCACGACTGCAGAACCTGAGATGTTTTCCAGGGTCACTTCTCCATTCAAATTGCTGACTTCAATATCGCCGGTAACGTTTTCCACCTTAATGTCTCCATCGTTCAGCGTGCTGAGCTTCATCGAGCAAGAGGTCGGCACCTGGATATAGAGATCATTCTTCCTGCCTGAATTCATCGCGCCCGTGCTGACGGTTACCTCGTTATCCTCTTCTTCAACGGTAAGCCCCGTGCTGATATTGGGGATGCGCCGTAAGCCGCGCTTTTTATCGTCTTTATCATGTTCGTAATCTCCATCCTCGTCCGATTCGCCCGTGCGCGCTTCAACCAGCACTTCTTTGCCGGAATATCCTTTGATAATAATACTCCCCGATAAAATCCCTACTTTCAAAAACGCGGGGCGCGTGGGATCGCTTAACGGAACCGTAATTTTATCGTTGCCCGGTTGCTGGCAAAATGTCGCTGTGACAAGAATGAATACGAGTATTGATAATGATAAATATTTAATGTTCATAACTTTCCTTTGATAAATGATTTCACGTAGAAGATTGGTAATGGTGTATTGAATATTATTTTAGTATTGGTTTCTGTCATTTGGATTTTATGTCTGTCATTGGCTTTAATATTTTGCAACGGTGATATCGCCATTGATGGTATTGAATGATAACTCCGGTCCGCCGTTGGCAACACGAACGGAGAAGGAATCGCCTCTGCTGTACACGCGCTTTCCGTTGCGTCTCTTTTCTGTGGCAGCCTTAACAGGCAGCGATGTTACATTGAAATCGGAATAGACTTCTCCGTTCAATGTTTTAAATTCTAAGTCGGCTGATAAATTTTCCTGAAATTTAACGTCCACTTCACCGTTAATCGTCTTAAAGGACGACTTTTCCGTCGGGTTTTTCTTAAAGCTGACCTCCACGTCCCCGTTGACGGTATGAGCTTTTCCCGACCCACTGACATCACGTATCCGTACATCGCCATTCACATTCGTAACAATGAACCCGGCTTCTATGTTGGAAACTGTGATAGCGCCATCGTTCACCGTTTTCAACTCTATTTTTGTTGAACGAGGTATCTTGAGCTCAAAATCGCACTGAACTTCATACCCGTAATAATCCGAACCGCGGTAATCGCACTCGCCATTGGCGCGCCTCCAGGGTCCATCAACATATAATAGAATCCGGTCCCCTTCCTCCGTTATATCTACATTCACTTTCTGTTTCGCCTCCTCCAGCTTGCGCTCGGAACGCGCCACGATGGTTTCATGCACAATAAGCTCAACAGTAGTCCCGTCGTAACCGGTCACTTCGATTGAGCCATTGACATTATCCACGAGAAGAGAGTTAGGTTCGCCTGTGCTTCCGGAAAAATTCAATGACTTTTTAATTTCTATCGTTTCAGTTTTCTCTTCGCAGCGTACAGTCGGAACGAAAATAACGGTAAAAAATAATATTGTAATTAATACTTGTCGCTTCATAAATCTATCCTTGTATGTTTAAAGTCCAAAATTGCGTTGTGTATCCTGAATCTTATGAGCGCCTCTGGCGCCATCCCGTTTTGCGGGACATCCTTCATCTTACATCCTGTTTCTCTTCACTTCACCACTGAACGAAGTCAAAGACAACGTCCGGTTACGAATTCAATTCCTGAATACCCTGTTCAATTCGCAGCTTGACGGCTTTATTCACCATCGGGTTTTTCGTCATCTGTTTGAGAACCTCAAGCGAATTTTTCTCGCGTTGTTGAAGTATCCAATCCACCATTTCGATCTGTACGAGCGGAGAAGATTGTTTCGGAAGAGACTCGAGGAGATCGTCAATTACCGATGGTTGTTCGCGGTCGCTCGTGAGAGCGTCGAGCGCGGCAAGACGAACGTTGACGTTCGGGTCATACTTGAGCGCCTGAAGAAGCGCAGCCGCGATTTCCGGGTCGGATCCTTCAACACGGTAGCTCAAGCTTACGCCCCTCAAGCGCTCGCTTGCGGACTGTTGTTGCAGAAGCGATACGGCAAGGAGCCTGTTCATCGCCAATACTTCCTGATGTAACTGAGTGATTTCAGCGCGATTCACCACGTCTGTTTGTTGCACCTGCTCTACGGGCTGTCTGTTGAATTGAAACCCTGCATAGCCGCCGATGAGAAGCAGGAGAAGCGCAAAGCCTAACTGAATCGCAACAGGTCTCGGGAACAAACGTTCCAGCCAGCTGCGGGATTTCTTACGGGGTAACCGCGCCTGAGCGCTATCTTCCATAGCATCCTGAAGCATATCATAAAACCGCTCGCGCATAGTGTCGGACGGCTGGACTTGCGGAATAAGATTCAGCGAAGTCCAGAATGTGTTGATAGTTTCCATTTCTTTTCTACATGAGTCGCACAACGAAAGGTGATCGGCAACAATTCGTTCCTGCTGTTTGTCAAGCTCGCCGCTGAGATAGGCAAGCAGTTGTTCGTTAACGTGATTCGTATTCATAGTGGTTGTTCTCCGGCAAGCTGGAAATAAATTTTTCGTAAATCGTTCATCGCGCGGTGGACGCGCACTTTCACTACTTCAACCGTGCAGCCAAGCAATTCTGCAATGGCGGTATATTTCATATTCTGGTATCTGCTCAGCACAAGCACTTCTCGCTTTTCTTTTGAAAGCTTTTCGAGCGCCTGTTGCAGCAGCGAAACGTTCTCAAGTCTCTGGAGATGTTCTTCCGGCGCGGGCGCGTCGTCAACGGATTCGTGAATCTCCTCGTCGAGCTGTGTTTCCCTGCCCCACTTGCGCGCGTGGTCAATCTGCACGTTGCGGGCGATGTGGTACATCCAGGGGAGAAACTCCCCTTCGCCGCGGAACGTGTGGCGGTATTTCATAATGCGCAGGAACACTTCCTGCACGAAATCTTCGCTCAAATCCCGGTCGCCCGTTTGACGGACATAATAATTATAGAGCGTGACGTGATGCCGCTCGAATATGAGCGCAAGCTTTTGCAGCTCGCCGTCTCGTACCTGTATCATAAGCTGAGTATCCGAATGAGAACTCACATTGTTTTTGATAATTGGTTGAAGGATCCTGTTATTAGATAAACTGTATAGGAGGTAAAAGGTTACAGAATATCCCTAAAATGAGATTTGTTTCAAAATAGCTGATTTTGAGGCGTTAGATGTTAAGGTATTAATAAAAATCGGAGATGCAGAGACGCTTGGAAGCAGAGAAGATTTTACAAATTTGATGAAGTTGTGTACATTACGATTAGTTTTTGATTAGATATTTAATGCCTGAAATAAGCCGCTTTCTTGGAATTATCATACGTATGTATATTGAATCAGGAATTCAACGTCATACTCCACATTTCCATGTATATCATCAGGACAACGTTGCAGTGTTTAGCATTGATCCGGTTGAAATGCTTGAAGTTGATTTGCCTAAACGATAAAGAAGGTTCATCGAAGCGTGGGCAGAATTACATCAACATGAATTACAAAAAGATTGGGAATTATTGCAACGTGGTAATCAACTAAATCCGATAGAGCCATTACAATAAAACTTGAAAGAAAGTTTATGAATCATAGCATATATAAAATCAATAACGTAAAGGTTATTCAACCGTATATTGTGGAGGTATTATTCAGCACTGGTGAAAAAAGAATAATTGACCTTGAGCCGGTATTGTATGGACCATTCTACTCGCCGTTACGAGACGTTACTCTTTTTAAGAGAGTAATAGTGAACCATGAAGTGCATACTATTGAGTGGCCCAATGGAGCCGATTTTGACCCTGCAACATTATATAATTGGGACATAGATAGAGAGGAAATCTCTCAACGTTTAAAAGAATTGGAAATGGTATAATTCTAAAGGATTAATCTATGTCCCACGACTGGTCAACATTCACGTTAAAAATTCCCGTCTCCTCGCCCGTTCAAAAAATTTATGATATGTGGACGACACGCGCGAATCTTGAAGCGTGGTTCTTACGCAAAGCTGAGTTTACAAAACCGGATGGAACAGTACGCGAATCCAAAAGCTCTATTCAGGCGAATGACACGTACGAATGGATGTGGCACGGCTATCCCGATTCTGTAGCAGAACATGGAAAAATTCTTGCGGTGAACGGGAAGGATCATATCAAATTCAGTTTTGGTGAGGCGGGTATTGTCAGCGTTCACATTTCGCAGCAGGAAGACGTATCAATAGTTGAGCTTGTTCAGTCCGAAATTCCCATCGATGAGCAATCAAAGGTCAATTATTACTTCGGCTGCACGCAGGGCTGGACGTTTTATCTCGCGAACCTTAAATCAATTCTTGGCGGTGGAATTGACCTCAGAAACAAAAATCAAAATTTAAAGCTCGATTAACTACTCGTTCTTACGGTTTACGGTTCTTTGCAAAATATTTCAGGCTGCACGTTTCAAGTTTCAAAAAGCTACCGAGAATAGTAGAAGCTGTGTCGTCCTGAAACATGAGACTTGAAGCTTAAACCTATCGCATGAAACAAAAAAAAATCCCGTCCGGACAGCAGACGGGATTTAGGTGTAACAGAAGCGCGCTTTATGAGGACTGAATAAGAACGCGCTTCTGGGGTTGTTATGAGAGCGTAATCCTTAACTATTATTAATTCTCAATTATTCAACCACTCTATTGATAGCATGGGAGCTATCGTTACATTATTTCACGAGCATCATTTTTTTCGTCTGCTGGAACGTTACTGCTCCACTACTTGCATCGTTCACAGCAATTCGATAGAAATAGATGCCACTCGGCAAGATTGCCGCATTGAACGGTTGTTCATAATCACCCTCCTTCTGCTCGATATTGTTTAACAAGGTTGCTACTTCCTGACCAAGCACGTTAAATACCTTCAGCGTTACCAGGCTATTCACCGACAACGAATAACGAATTACTGTTGCCGGATTGAACGGGTTCGGATAGTTTTGCTGCAGCTCATACGAACCCGGAACCTGTTGGTACAAACCGCTGAGATCGGGTATAATTTTCGGCTCCACGCCAGGCGCTCGTTTTACTAATCCTGCAAGATCCCCGATAGCTCTCGCTCCCGTGGCTTGAATTTTCGACAGGCTCCATACGACGGTATCCATCGGACCTTCAAACGCGCTATTGAGTTCAGCAAGGAGGTCTGCAAGCTCATCTGCCGTTACCACCGGAGCCGAGGCGATAGAACAGAACGTAAGATATTCATCTGCCCGCGTAGCCAGCGTATCCAGCCTCATGCCGTAGAAGGGGCTTGTCGGGTCGTTGATCATGAGTTCACCCAAACCTACCGGTGTTTTCTGCGTTTGGCTAAAGAGGATATTGACCTTGAGCGTCAACGCTTCTCCGAACAACCTATTTCTATGTTTATCGGGTGGCAGCGATTTTTGCTTTACCTTTATAGGTTTTTTGAAATACCGGTAGCCATACTTTTTATCATCAAAATAATCCATACAGCTGGCAAGGCTATCCTGCAAGACATATCCTTTTGCTCCGTAATCTTTTATCAACGATTTTAAGACATCCATATATTTTTTATGCAATACATAACGGAACGTATCCACGCTAGGTCCGTCAATCGGCAGCGTTGACCCCACGACAAGATAATCGGTTTTCAGAGGCAGCGCTTGCAGCATCATTTGCTCGCCGAGATTAATCGTATTTGGCATGGGAAGCCTTACTTCATTTTGCGAAAAGCTCACCCCGATTTTTTGAGTCTTTTTCTTCCCGACAATAACACCCCCATTAGTTACATACCAGCTAGCAACTCCTTGCAGCTTTGTTCCATCCTTCACGCCGTATCCACAGATGGAAATCAAATTCCCGGTATCAACTGTTGCGCCCGAAAACCAATATTTCGTTTTCGCACCCGGTTTTTGCTTGGGGTCAGTTGCGATAGTTGTAAATGGGCTAACGACTACTGTTGTGGAGTCAACGGGTGTTTTGAACTGGATAAATAACCCGTTAACCGGAACCGGCTCGTTATTCGGCACGGTCATGCAGAATTCTACTTGATTGCTTTTCTTGGGTATTGCTTTCCCCTTTTTGTTCTTCGCATCAACATCGAGAGCCAGCGTTGCGAGACTGAACGAACGGTACGAAGTAGAATCGCCCTTGGAGATATAGATCGCGGAGTATTCATCATTATCAATGGTAACCGATGATTGTTCCGTCATATCAACATCGAGCAATGGAGTAAGCGAAAGCGAGTTAGAAAGTCGCCACCTTCCGCCCCCAAGCGCTGCAAGGTTTGGATCCCATTGAAATGTGACGTTTGTTCCCGTTTCGCTTCCATGCTGAAACCTGATTCGAAACGTGTCAGGCTGAAAATCATCAGCAAGGTTACGAATATCCACGGAGAGCCCCTGTCCATGTCCATCCGGCGGTGTTGTTGAACGTCCGGGAATATCAATAAAACGAGCGTCAAATACTCCGGTGGGAGGAACCGGGGGCAATTCCGTTTCTCCGAATGCGGGGTCAACCCCATACGAAGCTGCCGTATTGACGCCGAGAGTAAGCGTATCCGAGTTTCCATCTTGATCGCTTACAATGATTTGAGTGGAAAAATTTGTCTGTCCGAATACTGCTAGTGGAAGACAAAAAGCCAGTACTGC
>SCUC01000541.1 GCA_004322375.1 Bacteroidota bacterium | reverse complement strand
GCCTTTTATGCTTGTGTTTTCAAGATGCGCGCCAGATCCATCCTCGTATTGCATTATATAATGAGAATAGACAATTCCAACCTTGGAATCACTTTCTTGAATGACGGGCATTTGTTTTTCGAGTTTATTTGGAAACCACTCATCATCACTGTCAAGAAATGCAATATATTTTGCGCGAGCATTTCGAATACCTGTATTTCTAGCACCGCCTTCGCCACGGTTTTTATCGTGTTTGATATATATGAGTCTTTCATCCCTGTATTTTTTTATTATCTCAGCTGTGGAATCTGTTGAACAATCATCCACCACAATTAGCTCCATATCAGAGAAAGTCTGGTTTAAGACGCTGTTAATGGCTCTTTCAATTGTTTTAGCGCGGTTATAAGTTGGTATTATGACGCTAACAGCAGGGGAGGGTAACATTTCCATCTCCATTTATATTTAGTTGCATTAAGATTTAAATCACTTTGAGCTCAAAAAGCACATGGAAATAGAGCAGCAAAGAGGAATAAATCAAATTATTAACCCAAGTGGCGGATAATTAAATGAGTTTATCCAAAGTGAAGGCGAAAATGAAAAGAACCAATTTCAATAGAAAGTCTTGAGGTGCGACCTCATGGATTTTCTTTGGAAAGAATCCAGCTATTTCACTGAATGTGGTTTCAATCCGTTTACGCCAGTGCTTTTTTATATAGGCGGCAGAAGGGCTATCAGGCCTTTTCGAGCTCTTCTTTCGTTCCATTTGCAAAGTGATGCCATCGCATTCCTAGTACATGTCCTCCAACTCGTAGATTCTATAGGCGCTGTCACCGAATAATTCACTGCCTTAAGGCAGTTCAATGTTCATGGATTGAAAAGCGGTGGCATCATGGACAGAGGATGCGACAATGAAATATTCGACCGGGATACCTTGGGCGGTAGTGCTTACGTGGTCTTTGTAGCCATAGAAATGCTCGCGCTTCGATGCATTATAGCTCTGGTAAGCTTCCTCTTTGAGCAATTTGTTGCTGCAAATCCGGATGTTTTTGCAAACTGCCACCGGAAAACTGGCAATGAGGTATTTACTTTCAGTGTTCAGTTCTTTCAAAGACTGTCCCAGGACAAAGAAAACTGCACCTATCGTACCGGTCAAGTGGTGTAAGTGCCTGTTGAAATTGGCTTTGTCGAGTTTCTTGCAGCCGTGGTGCTGCCGCATATAATTGACAGCTTAGACCAGGTTGCCGTGGAAATACCGGGAAGCCAAAATAGCTGTTGTAATAATACCTGTGTTATTTACTTTGGGGTGCAAAAGCGATTTGTCCCTCCTATATTAAAGGTTAATCAGGTTTTTCATCATGATTTGCCAACGGAACGACAATACAATTCGGGTGCAAAAGCGATTTGTCCCCCCTATATTAAAGGTTAATCAGGTTTTTCATCATGATTTGCCAACGGAACGACAATACAATTCCCCTCAAAAAAAACAGGTTTTCAACATTTTCTTTTTTCCAAAATGCGGATGAGTTTTTGAGGGTGCGGCTGCCGTTTGATGTAAAATTAAAGCCCTTTAGTATCAATATTCTTCCAAAATTGCTCCCATCTACCTTCGGTTAAAACTAAACCCCTGAGCAGGAACATATTTTCGGTGTTG
>SCUC01000540.1 GCA_004322375.1 Bacteroidota bacterium | reverse complement strand
ATGTAAGGAATTGCATGGCGAAACAAGGTCCCATTACCATGGATGGCGTTATTACCGAAACATTGCCGAACGCGATGTTTCGCGTGAAGTTAGATAATGGGCATGAAATCCTCGCGGTGATTTCTGGAAAAATGAGATTGAATTACATTAGAATTTTAGTCGGCGACAAGGTAACAGTCGAAATGTCGCCATACGATTTAACTAAAGGACGTATCATCTACCGATATAAGTGAGAACAGCATGAAAGTTCGTTCATCAGTAAAAAAATTATGTGATAATTGCAAAATTATCAAACGCAATGGCGTCGTGCGAGTGATTTGTAAAAATCCAAAACACAAGCAGCGCCAAGGATAATCGTTTAATTAAACAAGTGAAAGGGTAACCCCGCGTGGCTCGTATCGCCGGAATAGATTTACCAAAACAAAAACGTTCTGAAATAGGATTAACATATATCCACGGAATCGGTCGGACAAGCGCGAAAAAAATTCTCACTTCCGCCGGCGTTGATTTCAATAAACGCATCGGAGAGCTGACCGACGAAGAAGTGGCAAAAATTCGCTCTGTGATTACCAGCGATTTTAAGGTCGAGGGCGCATTGCGCGGTGAAGTTCAGATGAACATCAAGCGATTGATGGACATCAACAGCTATCGCGGGTTGCGTCATCGCAAAGGGCTTCCCGTCCGCGGTCAGCGAACGAGAACAAATTCCCGCACCCGCAAGGGGAAGAGAAAAACTGTCGCCGGCAAGAAAAAAGTTGCAGCGAAGAAATAATTGTTGAACTAGGTATTAGAATATGGCAAAACAATCGAGCGGCTCTGCTTCGGCAGCTGCCAAGAAAAAACGCCGGGTACAGGTTGATGTTACCGGCAAAGCATTTATTAAAGCTACGTTTAATAACGTCATCGTTACGATAACGGATGTGTATGGGAACGTGATAAGCTGGTCTTCTGCAGGACGGAATGCCTTCAAAGGCTCTCGTAAAAATACCCCTTTTGCGGCGCAAGTGACAGCAGAGGCTGCTGCCAAAGAAGCGTTCGATCTTGGCTTGCGTAAGATTGAGGTATTTGTCAAGGGTCCCGGTTCCGGTCGCGAGGCAGGAATCCGCTCTCTTACGACTGCGGGACTGGAAATTTTATGTATCCGCGACATTACGCCTGTTCCGCATAATGGATGCCGTCCTCCAAAACGTCGCCGTGTTTAATTTGATTTTTACTTTTTTCATGTTGGTTATTTAAGGAATTTATGGGTCGTTATCTTGATTCAAGTTGCCGTCTTTGCCGGAGAGAACGTCAGAAATTGTTCTTAAAAGGGACGAAATGTTTCACGGAAAAATGTCCGGTCGAGCGCCGCGGCTATCCGCCCGGTCAGCATGGCCAATCTCGCCGTCAAAAGACATCCGAGTACGGGACACAGCTTCGTGAGAAACAAAAAATTCGTCGTATCTATGGATTGATGGAAGAGCAATTTCGTCAGTATTTTGAGAAAGCCTTGAGCCAACCGGGAAGAACGGGTGAGAATTTGGTGAAGCTGCTCGAACGCCGCGTTGATAACGTCGTTTACCGAATGGGATTTGCCCCTTCACGAAAATCCGCGCGCCAGCTTGTTTCTCATGGTCATATTTTAGTGAATAATACTGTTGTGACTATCCCTTCGTACATCGTTCGCCCGGGAGAAGTCATTCAAATTCGTGATAAAAGCAAAAAGCTGGACGTTATTCATTCATCCATGAAACGGATAAAGGATACCATGCTGCCAACCTGGTTGAGCTTAGATAAAGCAGCCATGGCGGGAACATTTTTAAGCGTGCCGGAGAGAGCCGATATACCTCTCAATGCAAATGAACAGCTTGTTGTTGAGCTTTATTCCAAGTAATCACAGGATAATTGAAAAGGAAAACTATGGGAACACCCAATTTTCAAATGCCGGATAAAATCCAGCTCGATGAAGCAAATTATTCCGACTCGTTCGGAAGATTTGTGCTTCAACCGCTGGAAAAAGGGTTCGGTGTTACAATTGGTAACGCATTCCGAAGAGTGCTTCTTTCTTCTCTTCCTGGTGTTGCCTTTACCAGCCTCCATATTCGCGGGGTACAGCATGAGTTTTCTACCGTACCCGGTATTGTAGAAGACGTCGTCGAGCTGATATTGAATTTGAAGGCAGTTCGAATGAAATTGGTTGATAAAAAAGTTACGCGGGCAGAGCTTCAGCTCAAAGGTCCGAAGAATGTAAAAGCGGCTGATATTCAAAAAGCTAATCCGATGGTAGAGATTTTAAACCCGGATATGCACATCTGCACGTTGAATGATGGCGCAGAAGTTGATATCGAGCTGACAATTGGAAGAGGCCGCGGGTATGTTTCAGCCGATGAGAACAAACGTCCTGAACAACCGATGGGTACGATTGCAATGGATTCTATCTATACACCGGTGAAAAACGTCCGGTATTTCATAGACCAGACTCGAGTCGGCCAGCAAACCGATTACGAAAAGCTTATCATTGAAGTAGAAACAGACGGTTCGATTACTCCCGATGACGCGCTGGTACAATCCGCAAAGACGCTCAATGACCATGTCAACCTGTTTTTGCAATTCCAGTTTCGCGGTGAAAGCACGGAAGAATTGAAAGAAAAAGACGCAGAATTCGCGCGCATCAGAAAAGTATTAATGACCGGCATTGATGATCTCGAATTATCCGTTCGTTCGCATAATTGCCTGCGGGCGGCAAATATCAAATCTATTTCCGATCTGGTAAGAAAAGATGAAGGCGAACTGCTCAAGTTTAGAAACTTTGGAAGAAAATCCCTGGCGGAATTGACGGAGATTGTAGAACAGCACGGACTTACCTTCGGTATGGACGTTGATAAATATCTTAAAGATGTGACACACTAATTAATAGCAGGTAGAACAAGAAATGCGACACCGAAAAGCAGGAAGAAAGCTTAAACGCACTGCAAGCCACAGGAAAGCAATGCTCTCGAATCTCTCGACGTCAGTGCTGCGGCATAAAAAAGTTACAACCACGTTAGCCAAAGCAAAAGAAGCGCGGATGGTAGTTGAAAAAATTATCACACGAGCGAAGAAAGCGAATGTGAATGAAAATAAAGCGGCAGGAGTTCACGCGAGAAGAATGGTTGCCCGCGTTATTAACGATCGTAGCGTGGTGAAAGAACTCTTCAATGAAATTGCTCCAAAAATGGCTGAACGCGCAGGCGGTTACACAAGAGTCATTAAGCTGGGGCAGCGGCACGGGGACGCGGCTGAAGTGGCAATTCTTGAATTGGTAGATTACAACACAGGGCAAGCGCCATCGGCGAAGAAGGCAAAAACGGAAAAGAAAGAAACGAAGGCTGCAAAAAAGGAAGTAGCAAAGAAAGTCGAAGAAGCTAAGGTTGAGGAAGTAAAAACCGAGGAGCCAAAAGCCGAGGAAGCTGCTGCGTAGCTCTTACGTTCGATTACAGAGAAGCGTTTCATTAAAAAATCCTGCTCATTGAGCGGGATTTTTTGTTTTTATGAACGAGATTAAAAAGAGGATGCCAAGCGCGCAATCAATAAAGGCGAACAAGCCTGAGATTGACGGAACTCTTTGTTGCAAAAGCAAAACTGCAATCGCAATAACGTAGAGAAATTTTTCAAACATGGACGGTATCATCAGTAGTCGGAAACGAACCGGGTCTTTTCCGATAACCAGAAAGGCTATTTGCCAAGCAAGAGTAACGCCGATGAAGCCGTAATAGAATTCAGGGTGGGTGATAGCAGGAGGGTAGTCAATTCCTGTTTGTGCTTCCATGAAGTACATGGGAAGAATGACAATGATGCCGTAAATGCCTGCCGTGAGGAAAACGTATTTTGCAAATTTCATAGGATAGTCGGGTTAATATACCAAACTCGGTAATGTTTGCAAAACAATGCGCCCCTTACTCCCTAACTCCTCTCCCAAATGGAGAGGGGAGTTTGATAGCTGAAGCAACAAGAAAATGCTCACATCACACATCTCGAATCACATATCTCGCATCAATCAAGAAGCAAACGCACAAGCTTATCGCTGATGACACGGTTTCCGGTTTTTGATTTATCTCCGTCAATCTCGCCTGAATTGGAGATGACAATGATGAGGATATTGCGTTCGGGAAACCATCGTAGCACGGCATTATGTCCCCAGTCTTCCGTGCCGCGGGTCCAGATTTCTGTCCATCCCTCTTCCGTTATTGAAATATACCAGCCGCAAGCGATGCTTGTTGATGAAAGCTCGTGTCGTGGTTCCCACATTTCGCGAAGC
>SCUC01000539.1 GCA_004322375.1 Bacteroidota bacterium | reverse complement strand
CCGAGAAAGTAGGCGCGTCGCGCTACCTCATACGCGGAAAATTGAGTTGCCTCTGATGTCATGATCCCTTGAATTTCATGGGCAAGTTCGTTCGGCACGCGTTCATCTGCATCAATCCAGAAAACCCAGTCATGCGTGGCTTTGGTGAGAGCAAAATTCTTGGTTTCGCCGAATCCCTTCCATTCTGTAACGAACACCTTGTCGGTAAATTCCCGCGCAATCGTTACAGTATTATCTACACTGCCGGAGTCAACGAGAATTATTTCATCTGCCCATTTGACTGATTCAAGGCACTCCCGGATGTTCCGTTCTTCATTCAGGGTTATGATGATGACGGAGAGTGTCATACAGTTGCCCTTTGAATGGGCGTAAGTTTCCGTGATGCAAGCGCCATACCGGTAATTGCCCAGACGAGCATGATGATTTCTGCGTCGCCAAAATTCCACTCAAACAACCCGTTGATATGGAAGCCTGCATATACAGCTAATGCTCCTAAGGGAATCGAACCGAAAAACCAATCAGTTCTTTGTCGCTTTTCAATTTTTGCTATAGTAAGCCAGAGCTTCACAAACAAAGCAATCACAATCGTAAATCCTAACAAACCTAGTGTGGCAAGCCAGTGAAATAGGTTATTGTGTAGATGGCCTTCGGGACCCCAGTTAAGGTCCGAGTAACGATACCAGAGAACTTCGGTCCCGATATCGCCGATGCCAATAAGTGGATTATCGAGGAACATTTTCCACCCGACATGCCACATGTTTATTCTTGTTTGATTGGCATAGTGGTTGGGGTCAACAATGCTGAAAATTCTTCCCTGAACTTCCGGAGGAGAAACGACGATGATAATAACCAGAGCCGCGAGAAGGATTAAAAGCAATTTTTTCGTGCGGACAAATCCTATCACAATAACCCCTGCAACAAAGCCAAGCCAGGAACTTCTGGTAAATGTAAAAAATAAATTTGTAAGTATTGGAATAAGAGCGAGACCAGTCCACCATCTTATTTTTTTTGGGGTCTCCGGGTGAAGTAGAATCGGCAGGAGGAGTAATCCGGCTATCATCATGATACCGCCTGCGGTCATATAGATTTGAAACTCACCGAGGCGTCGCTGGAAATGGAGAAACTCTCCTAAATGAAGGAGGAGGTCTTTTGTTTGCCATAGAGACACACCCAGGGCTGATACCATCAACGCGATAAAAAGATATTGCAAATCCTTTACAGATTTTACGTTGCCCACAATAGTATATATTATCGGCAGAAGCAACACACGTCGCTGAAGATATAAAAATGCTACCGGTTTATTGTAAGAGAAGGTTGCAGCAATAGTCTCTGCGATGATGAACGCGAAGAAAAAATAATCAAGCTCGGTTTGGGGAAATTCATTCTTTCGAGCATAGAGCATTTTTATTATCCACAAAATCAAAGCGCCGAAATAGCCGATTTGGGTAAGGGCGATGGAGAACGAACTGCACAATAAAAACATCATCAGCAAACCGAAAATGATTTTATCGAAGCGTTCTACGATGGTATTTGATTGTGATAATTCAGACATTCAATTAAACTGAAGCTACGCGCGAGTAAGAAATATAGTGAAAACTCTAAATCCTAAATCCGAGTTACTAAACAAATTCAAAATACGAATCCGACCCGTAGAGACTTTTTCCCGCTGTTGTGGACATTGAATATTAGTAAGAGATGTTACGCAAGGACAATTTTTTACAAAAATATTTGTTGTAACTCTCCGAACTGAACCCCCTCAATCCCCCTTCTCTTGCTAAGAGAAGGGGGAAGAGCTAGAGAGGTGAAAACGAAGTTCTACCAGTAAGGTGATGTTACGCACCCACAATTTCCGCATCGCCCTACGGGTCGTTGACCATAAACGACGATGCTACTACATGCAAGTCGGATAAATCCGACTAATCTGTAAAAACAGTCCCGTTTAGGGGACTTGA
>SCUC01000538.1 GCA_004322375.1 Bacteroidota bacterium | reverse complement strand
GTCGTGGGCTGCTGGCAACATTTTTATTTGTATGTGTGAATTCGTATTCATGCCGCTAACGCACACAAATGATTTTAAGGAAAAATTACTTTCGCATTGCCCTACGGGTCGTTGACAGTAAATCCTGCTAAAGCAGGATTCGCAATGACAGTGCCACTCGCACATCACATATCGCATATCTGACATCAATATACGGCATTCAGCATCCGGAAAACGTTCTTTTGAATTTCGCTCGTAAACACCTATATTTCTGTGTTAAATCAAATTATCAATCAAAGGAATGTTATGAAACCAGGCATGCCCAACATGCAATCAATGATGAAGCAGGTGCAGCAGATGCAGGAACGAATGGAAAAAGTCAATGCTGAGCTTGAACAGAAAACCGTTACCTCTGAAGCGGGAGGCGGGATGGTAAAAGTAACGGTAAACGGCAGGCAGCAGCTTGTTGCCATCCAGCTTGAAAAAGAGGTTATTAATCCGGACGACAAAGAAATGTTAGAAGACCTCGTTGTAGCAGCAGTAAATAAAGCGCTTGATGAATCGAATAAAATGGCTCAGGAGGAGATGAATAAAGTAACCTCAGGAATGCTGCCCAAAATACCGGGATTGAATCTCCCAGGATTTTAACCAGATGTATAATGCAGAATCAATCGAGCAGCTTGTAGATGAGTTTTCTTCGCTTCCCGGAATCGGGCGTAAATCGGCGCACAGGCTGGCGATGCACATTCTCAAGCTGCCGAAACAAGAAGTGTTGAACATTGCGGAAGCCTTGGTCAATGTCAAAGAGAAAATTAAGTACTGCGCCGTTTGCTGGAATTTTACAGAGGAAAGCCCTTGTAAAATATGTTCCAACGCCCAAAGGAATCATTCGATTATTTGCGTTGTCGAAGACCCGAACGACGTCATAGCCATAGAAAAAACTCATGAGTATAAAGGCATGTACCATGTGCTGGGGGATGCATTATCGCCGCTTGATGGTATAGGGCCTGAGGATTTAAAAATTAAAGAATTATTACAACGGATGGACGGTTCGTTCCAGGAAATTATTCTTGCGATGAACTCGTCCATCGAAGGCGAGGCGACAACAATTTATCTCAGCAAGCTCTTGAAGCCGCTTGGCGTGAAAGTAACAAGACTTGCCCGCGGCATCCCCATCGGTAGCGATCTTGAATTTACCGACCAGGCAACATTAGTGCGGGCATTGGAAGCGCGTGTTGAAGTGTGAGCAGGTACGTTTGTTATCTCATGGTTCTCGGGATGTCGGCGCTCAGCATCGGCTGCGATTTGTTCTCTACCCGCGACCCTGAGCCGCCATCACAACATTCTTCATCGTTTGTTCAGCCTGTAACCGCCGACATTGTCCTGGAAAATTTCAAAAATGCAATCAGAGAAAGCAATCCCGATAATTACGTACGTTGTTTCAGCGATACAACCGCTTCCTCGCGCGAGTATATTTTTATTCCATCGGTAGAAATCAGCGCGCAATATTCCAGCGTATTTGCAGCATGGACGAGAGAGGACGAGCGGTTTTATTTTCAAAACATCGGTCAGCCCCAGAATGGAACTCCTTATATCACGTTTTCGTCAATGCAGCCGATGGCGGTAAGCTCGGATTCGGTTGTCTATTCGATGGATTATACGGTTTTCTACCCTCACCGTCGCGACGGTGTTACGCAACTGGTGCAGGGGAATATGCAGGTATTTATCGGAGCAAATTCCCAACGGGTCTGGTCTATTTACCGGTGGCAGGATAATAAAACAGTCTCCGATTCTACCTGGAGCTATTGGAAGGCTGTGTTCAGTGGAAGCTAAAACAGTTTCCTGTTTTCTGTTTCCAGTTTCTAGAAACGGAGCGAAGATTTGTCTCCGGTGAACTTTTTTTTGGTTTTAGTTTTTTGTTTGTTGATTTGTTGGTTTGTGATTTGTGGTTTAAGGTTATGAGTTTGCGTGTGCGGTTTTGGAGCGGTTGGTTAATAGGTGTATTTTCCTTTTTATGCATGATTAATCTTAGTTGTATTAACCCGTTCGCGCCGCGGTTGGATACACAGCCTTCATCGCAGAT
>SCUC01000537.1 GCA_004322375.1 Bacteroidota bacterium | reverse complement strand
GCTTTCAGCACATACCCGCTTGCACCGGCTTCTCGTGTGGCAAAGCGTAAATCAGGGTCATCAAAACGTGTAACAATCACGATGTTCGTGTCGGGGAATAATCGTTTCAATTCTCTCGTTGTGCTGATGCCGTCAAGTCCTTCCATCTGAATATCCATGAACACCCATTCCGTCGGCGACTTCTGGAACTGTTGAAGACATTCTTCACCGGATGAACACTCGATGACGTGTTCGAACTTCGACACGACCATTTGTCGAACAAGATTTCTCATTCCGGCATGGTCATCAACTATCATCAAGTTCATGTATAATTCTTTAAAGAAAATCATAACGTTCGTGTATGCGATAAGGTACAAAGAAGAGGAAGGCAGGAACATAGAGAACTACACACTTTTTTCTGTGTGTATTCACATGGGAGATGTGTGAAGATACTTAGGTTCTGAAGTTACGCACAACGAACTTTTTCTCTACAACAACCCCAAATGAGTGTCATGCTGAATCTGCCGCAGGCGGATGAAGCATCTCCGTACCATCAAAATAGTACGAATTAGAAGGTTTGGAGATTCTTCACCCGCTAAAGTGGGTTCAGAATGACGGTTGCCTCTTTTGGACAGCTCGGTTATAGGTAAAATTCGGGTTTTCCACCTCCGCTCCACTCTGCGTCCTCGCAGAGTGAAGGATACTATTTGGTTTCGATGGTTCTGCGAGGACGCTCTACGAGCCGTTGGCAGAAACGAGCAATAGAGATAACCGTTTTTATAAATCATGTATTTGAAACCGATAAATCGGTTTCATTTTGTGAGTTTACGTTAGCCCACGACTTAAGTCGTGGGCTGCTAAACGCGTAATGTTAGAAATCGTTTTAACAATTTCTAAAAAACGATCAACTTGAGTTAGATTAGTTTTCGGTTTTTAATTCCGGGAAGATACTCATGGCATTTTTGGGTCTCCCTAAGAAACGGTGTAAACCAAGAACCTATTGTCAGAGCTTATCTTTATACTCTAAAGCAAAAAGAAATAACTTATGCGGTCCGTGAAGGTCCAATTTAGCGCAGATGTTTGTCCTGTGGTTGTCAACAGTTCGTGGACTTATGTAGAGTTCGCCGGCGATTTCCTTGCTGGTTTTGTTCATGCTGATTAGCTTTAATACTTTTCGTTCAGTTCCCGTGAGGTTTTCCAGTTGTGGTATCGCCGGTGGTTCGCTTTGCTTCAACGCTGACTGCTTGATAATGTACGATGAAATTTGAGGGCTTATGTAATACTCACCCTGCGACACAGCCTTTACCGCGTGAAGGATATCAATGACAGCGTTTTCCTTCAAGACGAACCCATGTACACCGATAGTAAACGCTTCATCAACTAAATCTTCCTGCCGGTGCATGGTGAGAATGATAAGGCGTACAGGCAACTTCAATTCTTTTACCTTGCGAGCGATTTCGAGGCCATTCATTCCCGGCATTTG
>SCUC01000536.1 GCA_004322375.1 Bacteroidota bacterium | reverse complement strand
TTCAATCTGTACCGCATCGTATTGTGTTCGCGTTGTTTCAGACTCAATCATTCGCGCCATTTCACTATCCCAATATTTACTTACGTAATAAGGCTGCCATAACAATAGACTCCGAAAAAATTGAAACAACCGTAGCACAATAAGCTGGATATTTCCGAGCAATCCCTTTTGTTTCCCTTTCATTCTTCGGACGAAGAGAAATGAGACAGGGAATTGTTTCAAATCTTTTACCAGTCCCTCTTCAAACGAATCAAGAAATAAAATTACCGTAACTTTGTTATTACTTGATAGATACTTCACCAATCCATACACGTATTCGCTTCCTCCGTGTCCGGCTAACGGATGGGGAATATAGGGTGTTACAATGAGTATCTTCATGAACTAGGAGAAGAACCGTACCGAGTCAATGACGTGGGAGTTTCTGGATTTCTTCTTGTAGGATAGCGTATATCCTTTCCGTGGAAATCGTATTCATACAATTTGTTGTTTCCGTGCAAACTGGACGATAATAACATTGACATTCCATTACATCGGATACAACTTTCCTCACTCTCCCGTAGGTTTCTATTTCAGCGATGGATGTAGGACCAAAGATAGCAATTACTCGTTTCTGTAATGCAGTAGCCGCATGCAAGGCAAGGGTATCTCCCGTAATAACAATATCGCTTGCGCTCAACAAGGAAAAAAACTCGCGAAGCGAATTTTCAGTATTGGCGATATGAACACGCTGCGGATTGACTTGTTGCAGCTCTAAGTTCCGTTCATACTCTTGTTTGCCTCCATACAACACAATTACGTGCTCCGTTTCAGAAACAATTTTTTGAATCAATCCCTTGTACCCTTCAAGAGTCCATTTTTTCATTTCCCAACGCTCGCTCGCTCCGGTGTTCATACCGATAACAAACGCAGTCGGCGGCAGCCGGAGCCCCTCGCGAAACTGTTTTGTCCTTTCCAGTTCGTTCATAGAAAGTGAAAGAATAATTTCAAAATTCTTTGTTTGCAGTCGGCATATCTCCAGCATCAACTGTTGATATGTTTTAACGTTCTTCTTTTTAATGTCGTCAAAAGCCCCCATCTCGAACCACGGTTCAGCTTCTTTGTTCAAGCAGAAAACCTTTCCCTGTTCATTCAAACCGAAGCCCAGCTTTTCCTTTGCATGAACGAATGAGGTTAACGCCGAGCTTTTTGGTGAGGAGTCAAGATTAATGACAAGGTCGAATTTCTTCACCGATAACAAGGGCAACGTTTCAGGGGATTCATACGCGACCGGTGCGTCCACAAGCTTGTTTTGATGAAAGATAGCTGTTGCTGAATTCAGCGTCACCCAGGTAATATGCGCCTTTGGATACTTTTCCCGTAACCCCGGCAAAATTGAGGTTGTGCGAAGAACATCTCCTATGGCATCAAGCTTAATGATGAGAATGTGACGATCGGCTACTTCATAGTGTTCACATTCCGGGCAGTGAACGCCTGTCTCTTTATGGTACGTACATGGGCGGTCACCGGGGAAATGGCGGCAATCTTGTTTAAGAAGCATTAATGGCAAAAAAAATTGAAAATTATTTAGAATTTCAAGTTTTGAACTTGTTAATATAAGAAAAATCCATCAATCAGAAGGCGCCTTGACATAGAACAATAAAAAACCTATCCCTCTGTATTAAGCAGAGAGGATAGGTTTTTGCATTCATCAGATTTCTATTATTTAATCAAAAGTAGTTTGTTTATAGATAACGATTCTCCACTGATCAATTTACATGCGTAAACTCCTGAAGGTAGTTCTTTCGCGTCCCAGACAACTGAATAATCGCCCGGTTGTTTTTCTTCATTCACCAAGTTTGCCACTTCCTGACCGAGCATATCATAAATTTTCATTGAAACAAAACCGGCTTTACCGATATGGAATTGAAGATTCGTGCTCGGATTAAATGGATTCGGAAAGTTCTGATCAAGGCGAAATTGCACCGGCTGGGTATTGTTTGGCGGAGTCGGTGGTTGTTCTGAGCTTGAAACAATTTTTATCCGATTTGAAGATTGACTACTCGAAGTAGAAAGGATAAGTTGCCCGCTTGTTTCGGCTCTGACCCAATATCCTTTTCCCGGTTCAATAGTATTACTTGAACTATACCCATAGTTATATTCAAAAAATTCAGAAGTTATTAAACCTCCGGGAACTGAAGTAATCGAGGTAACGTCAATAGGTGACGAAATAGAACCTATTAAATTCCAGCCCTCGGAAACTTCGATTGTTTGTGACGATACGAACTCACCGCTAATGTTGATTAAACCCGAAGTATTGAATTTCAACCAATACCCTGAACCATTAGTCAGCGTATCTTTGACAACATAGCTCCCTTCATAGGCAAATGCCTGTGAACCTAACGACCTGAAAAGCGTACCTGCTGAATAATCAGCAACAGTTAACGGTACAGAAACTACATTCCAACCTTCATTCGTTGAAAAAGAAACTGTGTTTACTCCGGAAGAAACAACAACAGCCTGTTCATCAGTAAAGATCGAGCCTGCGAACTCATTGTCAACAGCCTGCACGCTCCAATAATATGTTCCAGAAGGCAAATTAGATAACGACCAGGAATTCTTATATCCTGAATTACCCTTCTTGGGTAGTCGCCTGAATCCAGTAAAAATATTAGAAGAAGGGGCTACTATATCCGTGCCACCGGGCATTGTACCAATACGAAGATTATAAGTGAGTGCATGCTGCGGCGTTTCATTGTCATTTGCCTGATCCCATGAAAATGTAATTTCATTTTCCTCAACATTCGCGGCAGCAGAAGCTGGAGCTGTAGGTCGAATATTTCTGAGTTGTGTGTTGTTTTTATATATCGAAGTGACAGGATAAAAAGGTCCTGAGTAACTATAATAAGGGCGACTTACCGTTCCACCTGTCATCAATAAATCTATATTGCCGTCATTATTATAATCGCCCCAGTTTAGCGAACCAAAATATGTTCCTTGAAGGCGGATATCAGTGTCAACGAATAAGCCGCTATCGTTTCTATAAATTTTTGTTGTCGGATTAGTGCCATGTATAAAATCTTCACCACCGGAAATCGCCAAATCTAAATCTCCATCATTATCGTAATCTCCCCATTTCAACGTGCTTATGCACAGCGGCTTGATGTTTGCCTGAATATCAGTAAAGACATTAAGGCTATCATTGCGAAGGATTTTGGAGAGCGCACCGCCCGCAATACAGCCTGAAATAGCTATATCAAGGTCCTTATCGTTATCATAATCTCCCCAAATTGCTCCGCCACTGTTTATATACGGTAATAATACATTGGCATCAGTGAAAAGATCGTTACCGTCATTTCTATAAACCTTTACTGTTTGACCTAAATCTCCATAGCCTGTCAACAAGATATCTTGA
>SCUC01000535.1 GCA_004322375.1 Bacteroidota bacterium | reverse complement strand
ATTAGAAGGGAGAGACATCGGTACGGTAGTCTTTCCTGATGCAGACTTAAAAATATTTCTCGTAGCAGAAGTTTCAGAACGAGCAAGGAGACGCCAGAAGGATTTGAAAGAAAGCGGCGTTGACATCGAGCTTGAAACACTGATTGACGAGCTGGCAAAACGGGATGAGTATGATTCCAAACGCATCGTCAGCCCGCTTCGGAAAGCCGAGAACGCGATTTTGTTAGATACATCGAACATGACGATTGATGAACAAGTAGAGTTTATTGTAGCGAAGGCGAATGCAATTATTAACACTTGATGCTTTTGGTCGGGAGTGGTCGTCTCTGACGAACCTCGTCTCGTATACGAGACGGGAACTCCCTCCCAATTCAGAGAATTTGTTTAAGACTTTGTAATCAGTTTTCAAGATAGTTCTTTAAAATATAATGATAGTCACCATAGATAAAAGCGCGGGCTTCTGCTGGGGCGTCGTTCGGACGATAGATATTGCAGAAGACGAATTGTCATCCCTTTCTCAAGGGATGGAATTGTATTCATTGGGTGAGATTATCCATAACCCGATGGAGATCCACCGCCTTGAAGGTAAAGGATTGAAAACGATTTCCCGTGGTGAATTAGAAACAATCCGAAACGCGAAAGTGTTGATCCGCGCTCATGGCGAGCCTCCTTCGACGTTCCAACGAGCGAAGGAATTAGGGATTGAGTTGGTTGATGCTACTTGCCCGGTTGTACGGAAGGTGCAAGAAAGAATCAGGAAGTTCTATGACCAGGGATTTCAAGTAGTTATCTATGGAAAAATAGATCATGCAGAGGTTGTCGGTTTAGTGGGGCAGACGAATGGCGAGGCGATTGTTATCAAATCGCTTGAGGAGATACCGAAGATAAATTTTGATAAACGGACAGTCTTGTTTTCTCAAACTACGATGGACAAGGAGACGTTTTACAACATTAAAATTGCATTACAGGAGAGAATCAAAGATTTAGTCGTCGAAGGTTTCATGGATGAGGCAATAGAATTTCACGCAAAGGATACAATTTGCGGACAGGTTTTTGGAAGGGATAAAAAACTGCAAGAGTACGCCCGACAAAATGACATTATGATTTTTGTGGCGGGAAGAATCAGCTCAAACGGTAAAGTGCTATACAATATTTGTAAAGATGCTAACCCAAGAACGTATTTCATCGAGAATGAAACTGAATTAGTAGATGAATGGTTCGAAGGCGTAACAAATGTAGGCATTAGCGGCGCAACATCCACTCCACACTGGCTGATGGAGAGGGTAAAAGCGGCGATTGAACAAAAGTATTGTGTTTTCCAAACTGCATAGCAGAAGAAGTTCCCAAATACAAATAACAAATTACAAATAAATTTCAATTATCAATTACCAAACTTTGTTGGAGATTGATTTTTAATTGTGATTTGAGGGTTGAAACTTGAAATTTTTACAAGTCATCATTAACTAACTAATGTACAACTAATCAAAGCCCTTTAACTGTGATGTGATTGATGACGGCACGGAACAGCATAAAGGCAGGATAAGGATTCTTCAAGAAGAGTACTTATTCAGAAAATTTACGGAGATTTAATGACAGAAGAAACAACAACAATTCAACAACCGATAGTCCCCAGCATTATAGAGGCAGGAACACAGCAAGTTCGGCGCCCGGAAGCATTAAAGAAACCACCCCGCTTCCTTGTTGATGAGGAAATCGGCGGCTATTCAGAAGACGAAATGCGCCAGCTTGCCAGCATGTATGATAACACGTTCCACGATGTTAAGGAAGGTGAGATTGTACGCGGCAGAGTTGTTGCAATTGATGATGACGGCGTGGCTATAGACATCGGGTTCAAATCGGAAGGTATCGTACCAATCGTCGAGTTCCCGAATATAGATGAGCTGAAGCCAGGAGACGAAATTGAGGTCTATTTACAGAGCGTTGAAGATAAAGAAGGACGACTCGTGCTTTCGCGCAAGCGGGCGGATTTCATACGTATATGGGAACGGATCGTTAAAGCGCATGAAACAGCGGAGGTATTGCAAGGAAGAGTAACCCGACGCATTAAAGGCGGATTGGTTGTTGATCTCTTCGGTATCGAAGCATTTTTACCCGGTTCACAAATTGATATGCGTCCCGTGAGGGATTTCGATCTCTTTCTCGGAAACATGATGGATTTACGTGTGGTCAAGGTAAATCATCCTTATGAAAATGTCGTGGTTAGCCACAAAATTCTTCTCGAAGAAGAAATTGCCGGTCAACGAAAAGAAATCCTCGGCAAGCTGGAGAAAGGTCAAGTCCTGGAAGGCATTGTAAAAGCAATCACGGACTTTGGCGTCTTTATTGATTTAGGCGGCGTTGATGGGTTAATCCATATTACCGATTTATCATGGGGTCGCGTAAATCATCCTTCTGAAGTTGTCAAACTTGATCAGGAAATGAATGTTGTCGTTCTCGACTTTGATGAGAATAAAAAACGTATTTCGTTAGGTTTAAAGCAGCTTCAACCGCATCCATGGGAAAATATTGAAAACAGGTATCCTGTGCAGACCCGCGTTACGGGCAAAGTTGTTTCAATGGCAGATTATGGCGCATTTATAGAGATTGAAAAGGGAATCGAAGGGCTTATCCATATCTCTGAAATGAGCTGGACACAGCACATAAAGCACCCGTCGCAGCTAGTCTCAATGGGCCAGATGGTTGATGCTATTATCTTAAGCCTCGATAAGGAGAACAAGAAAATATCGCTCGGAATGAAACAGCTAGAGCCGGATCCATGGTTGAATTTCTTGCAGAAATATCCCATCAATTCCATACACAAAGGCACAGTACGCAACCTGACGAACTTTGGCGCATTCGTTGAGCTTGAGCCGGGCTTTGACGGTCTTGTCCACATCTCCGATCTTTCATGGACAAAGAAGATTCGTCATCCTGCAGAAATGCTGAAGAAAGCTCAGGAAATTGAAGTTATGATTCTTGGAATAGATGCAGAACAACGACGAATTTCTCTCGGTCATAAGCAGGTTAAAGATAACCCGTGGGATGGATTCGAGCAATACTATTCCAAGGGAACTGAAACTGAAGGAGTCGTCAATCGCATTATCGAGAAGGGCGTTATCGTCGAGCTTCCGATGGGCGTTGATGCCTTTGTTCCCGCTTCCCATCTTACCACCGCCTCATTAAAAAATGTCGGTGATAAGTTTAAGAATGGGGATAAGCTTCCCCTGAAGGTAATCGAATTCGATAAAGAAAATAAGAAAATCGTACTTTCAGCCGTTGAATACTTCAAAGACAAAGAGCAAAAGCTTATTGACGAATATGTCAACAAGTATAAGCTCCCCAAAATGACGATGAAAGAGATTGCTACGGTAGAAAGCAAACCGATTGAATTAGCGCCGGAAATGCTGAATGAGCAAGCTCCGCCTCCGGAGTTTTTAATCTAAGTAACGAATCTTTTAGCTCATTATAGTGTTGTAAAGACGTTATTCCTTATGGGGGTAACGTCTTTTTTTTACATTGCACTTTTATTGTAATTGCAAAAGTTTCCTCCACTTTGAATTACAATTGTTTTTTTAAGTACCTTCAAAGAGTGTTTTTGTCATTCCCGCGTGCCAAAGGCATCTCAGAAGGAAAAACGGGTCAACGACTCGTAGAGAATCCAATCATTCTTTCGGTTTCTACAGGCAATGATTGGATACCTGCCTACGCAGGTATGACAATATGGTTTTTGGATGACATGAAGTATAATCTCAAAGTAGAAACTATTAAGCAATCGTAATTAGAAGGATTTGTTAATGTTTACTAAACCCTTTATTTTTGAATCTTATATTCTGCATCCTGAATTTTTCATTCAATGAACCGCGTCGCATTACAAACATTAGGCTGTAAAGTAAATTTTACCGAGACCTCGACTATTGGAAGCCAATTTGTTGAACGTGGTTTCCGCATTGTCGAGCCTGATCAACCGACCGATGTGTTTGTTCTCAACACATGCAGCGTGACCGAACGCGCAGACAGCGAATGCCGGCAAATGATTCGACGCGCTCTTCGCCATTCCCCTCATGCGTACGTCGTCGTTATCGGTTGTTATGCGCAGCTGCAACCTGAAGAACTAGCGGGCATCGAGGGAGTGGATTTGATACTCGGAGCAAAAGAAAAGTTTAATATTTTTCATTATGCAAAGAGTTTTAAAAAAAATGGAGCTCCCCAATCATTCATCTCATGTATTGACGAAGTAGAAGATTTCATTCCGAGTTATTCGGGAGAGCTGGATGGGCGGACGAGGGCATTCTTAAAAGTACAGGATGGATGCGATTACACTTGCTCATTTTGCACTATCCCTCTTGCCCGCGGTGAGAGCAGAAGCATTCCTGTTGATATTCTGGTTGCTGAAGCGAGAGCATTGGTAGAAAAAGGGTACAAAGAAATTGTTCTTACAGGTGTGAATGTTGGTGATTATGGGCGCAAAATCGGATTGACGTTTTTTGATTTGGTGAAAGCCTTAGATACCGTAGGCGGTTTGGAGCGAATTCGCATTAGCTCTATCGAGCCCAATTTACTAACACGACCGATGATTGATTTTATTTTATCGTCCCAAAAATTTTG
>SCUC01000062.1 GCA_004322375.1 Bacteroidota bacterium | reverse complement strand
TCATGATGCCCGGCTTTATTGATAATCACGCGAACGTTATGAAAGGCGGCTTTGAGCTGCAAGGTATCAATCTCCGCGAAGTCAATAATGAAACTGAGTTTGCCCAGGCGTTCAAAGATTATGCTGCCGCCCATCCCAATCAATGGATAACGGGAGGTTACTGGAATGAAGAGCGATTTGCAACGAAGGAGCTTCCCGGAAAAGAGCTTGCAGACGCGTTCACAGAGCAGCAGGGTGTTTTTGTTATCCGGTATGATGGTACAATGGCTTTAGCGAATAGCGTCGCGTTGCTCATGGCGGGAATAACAAAGCTGACGCCAAATCCACCGGGTGGAGAAATAGAACATGATAAGCTCGACGGTGAACCAACCGGAATATTAAAAGGTACGGCAATGCAATTTGTCGGTAAGCTTATTCCTCTCCCCGGTGCGAATGAAAATTTTGAATCTGCCAGGCTCGCCTTAGCCGAGGCAAGAAAATTCGGCATCACAAGCATCCATGATATTTCGGATAACGTTGCTCTCAAAACATATCAGGTGTTAAAGGCAAAAGGCGAGCTAACGGCGAGAATGTATTGTCGTCTCCCGATTACAAATTTTGAAAACTTTGTGAATCTTGGCATTCAAATTCCGTTTGGAGACGAATGGATTCGCGTCGGCGCAGTGAATGGCGCGATAGATGGTTCGCTGAAAACCGAGGCAGCATTGTTTTTCGATTCGTATTTCTCAAATCCCGGGACAAACGGAGTAGTGAATGACTTTGCACACGATGACCGTCTTCAAACGTGGTCGCTCGCCGCAGATAAAGCGCGGCTTCAAGTTTCAATCGAAGCTACCGGAGATAACGCGAACAACTCCGCGCTGGATATTTTCGAAAATATTGCGCGCGAAAACCCCAAATGGGAGAGAAGATTCAGAATTGAACACGCTCAGCACGTTGCAGATAATGATATAACAAGATTGTACGGGCTTGATGTTATCGCTTCTCTCCAGCCATACCATATTATAGACGATGGCAGATTTGCAAAAACGTTAATTGGTCTTGAGCGTTCTAAAAACGTCTTGCAGTTGAAAACGTTTCTTGAAAAAAGAGTGAAAGTTTGTTTTGGAAGCGATTGGCCCCTTGCTCCACTTAACCCTCTGCTGGGAATCTATGCCGCAGTAACCCGTCGAACACTTGATAACGCTCATCCTGATGGCTGGTTCCCGGAACAAAAAATTACGGTTAAAGAAGCGCTCGAATTATACACAATCAATAGCGCGTTTGCCGCCTTTGAAGAACATGAAAAAGGCTCAATCACTGTGGGAAAACTAGCAGATTTTGTTGTCCTTTCGGAAGATTTGCTCACAATTGACCCCAATAAAATACCCGATGTAAATGTTGCAATGACTGTGATAGGCGGCAATATCGTGTATCAAAGATGAATTTTTCTCGTATTATTAAGTAGAAAGTAGTTGAGTAATTGAGTAGTTGAGATGAGAAGATATGAGATGTGTGATATGAGATATGAATCTATACATAATACAAAGTACAAAGAGCCAAGAACCAAGTACAAACAGTAAACAGAAAACTGGAAACTAAAAAGGAACAACAATGGAACAGAACATGACCCAATACCCGATTTCACCCCTGCCTATGCAGCAACAACCGGTTATAGTATATGCAGGATTTTGGAAACGCTTCGCGGCAATACTGATAGATAAGC
>SCUC01000534.1 GCA_004322375.1 Bacteroidota bacterium | reverse complement strand
TATTGATAGCTGCTGAACGAATAAGCAGGGGATGTCCAAAAAGTTCAGCCGCCCGGTTCTGTCTACCTACGGTTCGTAGAATGGCTCATAGAGCATCCTTGCAGAATCAAGGATACGAGCGATTTCCACACGGCGAGGACGCCGTGTGGAGCGGGCAGCCCGGCATTAGCAGCCCATGACTTAAGTCATGGGCTGCTTTGCGCTCATAATCCCCTGAGATTAAAAATTACTCGACAGGGGATTGCTTCGCCACGCTAAAGCATGGCTTGCAATGATTTTTTGGACGCTGCTTTCAATATTACTTCATCAACAACATCTTCTTCACGCTGGTGAAGGAGCCGGTGATTCCATCCTCATCTACCGATTCGGCATTGATGCGATAGAAATAGACGCCCGAAGGCAAGCTCGAAGCATTGAACTGCACTTCATACTCGCCCTCTTCAAGCTCTTGCTTGTCTAGCAATGTTGTCATTTCCTGTCCGAGGAGGTTGAACACCTTCAACGTGACAACACTGTTCGCCGATAACGAATAACGGATAACGGTGCTCGGATTGAAGGGGTTCGGATAGTTTTGCTCAAGCGCAAAATGCTCGGGCAAAATATCTTCCGCCGTCATCGGGATAATTCTTGCCGGGACTGCCGAGGAACTCGCTTGCAGGAACGGAACGTCAATCAACTGCGCCGTTCCTTCCAGGGTTGTATTCAGGGTTCCGGCAAACGTCAATGTATCTACCGGTCCTTCGAAGGCATCGAGAATACGGCGAATTGTGTTGCTCAAGTTCGCATAGGTCTCAGCGGTCTCAAACGTTCTGCCCGGATAGCCGGTCATCATCGTATCCGCTTCCCATGCGATTTCTTTCAACATTAAGCCGTTCAAGGGATTTGACACTGTATCCTCAAACACAAGCTCGCCCAATCCGTTTGGCAGCTTGCCCAGAGCGGATGCTGCTATGCTCAACTTCAATGCTGCGACATTGGCAAACAACACGTTGTCCTGCTTGGTCGGTGGGAGCGAGGAATACTTGCCTACAAGGCTCTTCTTGCTCTTTCCCGAAACAACCGAATCAAGTCCACGCGCCGCGCTGTCGTGAAGGTTTATTCCGGCTTTGCTCGTTACCCCAAGCGACTTATAGAAATCCATCGCCGATTTGAGGTACACCCAGCCATACTTCTTCATGCTGTCTTTATTGGTTTGCACAACACCGACAACAATCGGCACGGCTCCGCCGGTGACACCCTGCTTGAATGTTTCTTCCATCACGTTGAGGCGATTGGGCATCGGGAGACGAAGAGTGTTAACGATGGTTGAGCCTTTTGATTTCTTCTTTCCTACCATCACGCCATTACGCGTCCAGTAGAAGGAAGAAACTTTCTGGTTCGAGCCTTTCTTGCTCCAGCCATATACCGTTACGTTGGTATTCGTATCCAGCATAGATGGGAAATAAATATCCCATTTTTTATACGTTGACTTCGCGACCGGCTTCATCGAATCGGGTGTCGGCGTTATTGTGAACGCACGCGTCGTATCAATGCTCATGCTGAACTCAATGTGCAAATCATTCACGTTCATTGAATCCGGCTTAAGCGTAACGGTGAATTCCACCTTATCCGCTTTCGCTTTCACCGACTTGCCCCGCTTGCCTTTATCATCAACATCGAGATATAAGCTATCGGGATGGAACGTACGATACTTCGCGAGGTAGGCTGAATCTATCACAAAGGTCGCTGTGATGTATTTATATCCATCCATTGTCACCATCAAGGGATTCGTGCTGCCGGAAGCGTCGCCGCTCCAGCTATCGAACACCCAGCCTGTTTGCGGATCGGCGGTTAGTTCAACGTTTGAACCGTGATTGTACATCGCGAGATCAGGGTTCTTGTGCACTTCGCCGTTGCCGACAGTAGTTACTTCCAGGGCATAGGTGTTGATGGCAAATGTAACATGAATCGTATGCGGAGCCGTTACATTGGTAAACGTATATCCCGCAAGAGAATCCATCGCGGGAACGCCGTCAATGAAGAGGCTGTCAACATGATAGCCTGTGGTTGGCGTGAACGTGAATGCCTGACTTCCGCCATACGGGACAGCTACCGCCCCGGACGGAGCAATTGAACCATTCGCTCCTGCCGTTGCCGTGATGGTCTTATTTCCTATTTCAGCAATCGCGAAATCGCTGAAGTCCGCCACGCCCACAATTTGTGTGCTGGTCGCGTTGCGCGAACCCAGCGATGGCAGTGTCCAGGTCGGCGCATCATACTGTCCAACAGCAAAGTTGGCAGTATTCGCTCCGCCATCAATATCGCCTGCAACAAAGTTGAAGGTAATGTCGCTGACGCCCGTCGGCGTGCCGGTAAGGGTGTAATACCTGTTTACCGACTTGGAGGCATCTAATGGAGAACTTCCGATTTCAGGATGTTCTCCTGTTGTCGTCGAGGCTGTAACCTCGAACGGAGCGCTATACGAGCCGCCCATTATTTCTACGGGTGTATACGCGGAAGCATCGCCAATCTCGAACGTCTTTGTATCCGCTCCAGCTGCCAGCGTTTTGTTCAAGTTGCCGTTCACATATTTCGCAGCGCCCGCGCCGGAAACCGATCCGCTTGTTCCAATCGTAGCTACATTGCTTCCGGTTGCTAGCTTGCCGTTCGTGAATGTCAAGACGCCATTGACTGTAACGCTGCCCGAAAGAGTAACGCCTGCAATGTCGTCTATCGTCACGTCATTCACTAGCGAAGGAAGCAATATGCCGGTAACCTGCGCCGCTGCGCCATTAAAGGTATAATTGGCACCGGAGGTCAACACTTTCATGCCTGTATTCTGAAGCGCAGAATCAAGTCCGCCATCGTGAGCGCAGGCAAGCGTCGCGCCGGAGTTCAGAGTGAATATTCCCGTGCCGCGAAGCACGCTGGTTCCCAGAACGAGCCCTGCTGCAGGAGCAACTTCTATCGGAAGAGCAGTCAGCGTATTTCCTGCGCCGAGCGTTAACGTATTTGTGCCGGAAGCAAACACGAATTTCGCTCCTGAGGCATTGGAGTTTTGCGTTGTCGCATTCGACATGGAGAAGGTTCCGCCGTTAATGTACCACGTAGCGGTTCCCGTTCCGCCCTGCGAACCTCTGCTAATCGAGAAGTTTCCGCCGGTAACATTGATGTTCCCGGTATGCGTGACAACGATTTTTGTCAGTCCATTGCTTGTGCCGTTGGTGCTTAACGCGCCGCCGGAAACGTTGACGTTTCCATTGATAGTAACAAACGCGGAGTCGCCAACAACAGGCGCACAGAATTGCCATCGTGAGGAGGCTCCGGAAGCAAGCACGGTTATGTTTCCGTTAACCGTAATATTGTTCCAGCCTAAATTAAGATTTGAAGTTTGTCCCGTGCAATTCCAGGTAACATTGGCATAATTCTGATTCCCGTTGGAAGGCGCATTGCCGACCAATCCTGTCATGAGCAGGGTTGAGCCTGCATTCCAGGTTGCAGTCGGGATTCTGCCGCCGTTACGAGCATGGTTATACACGCCCGTGCTTCCGATCGTCATCGTCCCGGTCTGGAACAAAGTGTCTGCTGCGACGATTATTGTTCCATTAAGAGCTATATCGGTCGGCGCAAGCTTTGCCATCGTGGTCAACCTTCCGCCTGCATCAACGAAGAGCTTGCTGCAGAGAGAGTTCGCCAGCACGTACACGGAATCCGATCCGAGAATGACGACAGTATCAATGCTTGTCGGAACAACTCCGCCCTGCCACGTTGTCGTCATCGCCCAATCGCCACCGCCGGTTCCATTGCTGAAAATCAAGACAGGTAACGCATACCCGTTGCCTGAAAGCGGTACGGTATCGGGAGAGCTAGCCGCATCGTGCGTGAAGATAAGATCCGCGGCAGCCGCGCCGGTGGCTGTCGGATTAAACGTAATAATAAACCACGCGCTGTCGCCTGCTGCAATCGCAGCGCTCGCCGGCAACACGGAAAAAGGAGACGCGGTTTGCGCCAGCGAAATATTCAACGTCGCTGTGCCGCCATTCTTCACATACACGCTGTCATTCTTTGTTGTCATAACGATGACATCGCCGAAATTCAGGCTTGCCGGACTGACAAAAAATCCCGGCGTTGGCAGAGGTGCAACTTCACCAATCGCAAAATCGCTGAATGAATCTGCGCCGATAATATCCGCGCTTGTGGGGTTCATAGACCCTTCCGTTAAATCGGTCCAGGTGCCGCTGCTATATTTTTGCGCGATAAAGTTTGCCGTATTCGCTCCGGCATCTACGTCCGCCGCAGCGAAATACAATGTCGCATTATATATATCGAAGACGATGCCGTTGTTGATCATCGTCCAGTACCGGTTAGCGTTTTTCGCCGGGTCAATGCCGGAAGCGGCGATATTGGCATGGTCGCCATCCGTTGTAGAAACAGCTAAATCGCCCGCCGTTCCCACGTTTGCAAATAGGAAGGATACCGGCAAATAATCCGTCGCCGAGCCGATCTCAAACGTCGGGTTGACTCCTGAGCCGACCGGCACGTTCTTTTGCAGTGTGCCAACAACATGCCCGCTTGTCAGGGAGACAGTGCCGCCTGCGCTGATGATTAACGAATTCGCTCCAGTCGTAACGTTGCCCGAGGTAAGTGTGAGCGTGTTGCCCACAGTAGTCGTTTGGCTCAAGGTTACGCCGTTGCTATTATTAATAGTGAGATAGGGGAACGTCGTCGGGGAAGTTCCGCCTATTGCTTGAGCGCTTGAACCATTGAATTCAACAGCGCGGCTGTTCGCATTGAACGTCCCCGAGTTGTTGCTCCAATTTCCACCTAGTCGAAGGTCTCCGCCAATAGCATCGCCCAGCGAGAGCGAGCCTGCCATGGTTACGTTTCCACCGACAATAAGGGGTTGGTTCATTCCCGGGCTGCCATAATCCATATATAGAGCAGACCCAGCGTCAATGGTAAGATTGCCGGGAATGCTTAACGCCGGCGTACCGCCATTAGGATAGTTAAGTGTCGTAGTTCCTGTGACCGTCACATTGTTCGGGTAGCCCGCGCCGGAGGTCGAGTTCCATTCCGTATATCTGCCGAACGTTCCACCTGTGTTATAGATAAGAGTTGACGCGGGACCGTATGTTGGCGAGCTATCGAAATAGCCGCCGGTATTCAGAGTCGCGGTTCCATTCATCGTTAAGTTGAATCCGTTCGACACTCCGCCGTTTGTCAGGAATGCGCCATTGACTGTGGTAGCTTGGCTAACAAAGACGCTGCTTGAATTAATGACCGAGAGATTATTCACACTCGAGGGCAACCCATCGCCCGTCGATTGAGGATTTGTACCCACATAACTATAATTCGCGCCCGTGCTGAAATTTCTTGTCGTTGTTTGAATCTGCCCAAAAGCGCCAGATGCGAAGATACCACTCGTATGACCGAGGCTTAACGTCGCGCCGGAATTGAGCGTGAACGTTCCCGTTCCCGTCATGACAAAAGAGGGATTGCTGAAATCTACGCTACCGTTGGCTGTCAATATGCCATCGTTCGCAATCACTGTCGTCGCACCGCCATCTGCGACTGTCGTGCCGTAAAGCGTCCCGCCGACTGAAACCGAGCCAGTAGAGAAAATATTCAGAGTGGCTGTTTTCGACGTGCTCGTCTTCAAATACAGGTTAGAATTTGTTCCCGTTAAATTTATTGTTCCGTACACGTTCACGGTAAGATTCTGCGCCGAGGCTGTACTCCCGCTTCCTACGGCAAGACTCGAGTTGTTCACAAAGGTCATCGTCTTACCTGCATTAAGCGTAAAGATGTTATTATCCGTTTGTGGATATAATGCGTTACCGCCTGTGCCCGAGCTGCCCGTGTACATGAACTTCGTATTCATATTGAATACGATAGTGCAGGTGTTCGAGCCGCTGTTGATACGCACCCGCGAGGGAGCGAATGTGCCTGCGCCGGAAATAGTAATCGTGCCGCCGGTATTGAGTCCCTCTAACGCGATTGCATCCCCGGTCGTCGCGTCGCCAAAGGTGCCGTCAATCGTGGCAGTTGTTCCGTTGATACGAACATACCGGATGCTGCTTGTTGGAAGAGCAACATTTGTTTTGAAGGTTGCTCCATTTTCTATTGTAAGATTCTTACAATTTTTACCCGATGCATCCAGAATGACGTTAAAGCCGTTCCGGATAGTAACATCGTTTGTCGCCCCGGGTTGCGTCCCGGCAGCAACCCAATTTGCGCCATCATACGTTTCCCATGTTGCTGCAGTTCCCCAGTTCCCGCCGCTGACAGCAGAACGGTAGTCGCCTGTTGTTTGCGCGAGCACAACCACGGGGAGCAGTACCACAAGAAACATGAACTTGCTGAAATATTGCAAGGTTTTCATGGTGAATCTCCTTAGTAATTAGTTAGGTTAGTGGATTAAGTAGTAGTGTTAAAATTGAATTGTGTAACAAAAATTTTTTTATAAAAGAACGATAGATTCCGGTGTTCACATTCGTTGATGAACATATCCATATCTTTGATCCCTCCCGATTGCATTACTTTACTCAAGTTGACCGTTTTTTGTAGCGTTACCATAAATGATAACGCTACACTTATTCAAGTCCTGTAAACAGGACTCATCAGGCCAAGTCCGATTTATCGGACTTGGAATTTTATAGCGTGACCGTTTACGGTCATGCGATTAGGCATGCCATTTCGCCTATTTTAAAAAACGGTCAACTTGTATTACTTTATCAACCTTTGATATCATCTTGCTTGATCGCCTGCGCTCACGTCATATTGCGCGATAGCCGGTTCCTGTACAGGCGCTTTTTTTGTCTGCGCCTCACGTTTTGAACATGTCTCACGAACGACGAGCTGAGTCGGGAGAATGACATGATGTTCGCGCGTAACATCATGGCCTGTAATATTTTCAAGAAGTATCTGCACGGCGCGAATGCCGATTTCCCGCGTGGGCTGCCGAACTGCGCTGATTGCCGGATTCAAAAACCTACCGACGTCGCTATCCCCGAAACAAATCACGTCTATGTCGTCGGGTATGCGTATTCCTAAGTCCCGCGAAGCTTCGTACATCCCTAATGCAACCGGATAGGTCGCGGCAAGCACGAATTCCGGCATTGTTCCGTTCTGGTACAGCTGCTTCAAGCCCTGATAGCCCGCTTCTTTGCCATGCCCGCCGTGGATAATCCAGTCCTGGTTAAGAGGAATGTGATATTCCTTCAGGGCGTCTTCAAATCCCCTCACGCGATGCTTGCCGATGTTGATGTCTGGATTTCCGCCGATGAAACCAAGTTTCCTGTAACCTATCTCGATCGCATGTTCCGTCGCCTGAAACGCGCCCCCGTGGTCGTCCGCCACAACGCTGCTGAACCCCGGAATCGGCGGCTCGGGACTCCTGTCAACAAACACAAGCGGAATTCCCAGCTTCCGTATCCAGTTAAACCTCTCGACATCCTTCGTTTCTTGTGAAATAGAGATAATGATCCCATCCACTCTCATGGAAGAAAGTGTTTGCAGGTGCTTTTTTTCGCGCTCTTCATTTTCCTGGGATACAGTTAAAATGGTTTCGTAACCATTCTCAAACGCAGTATCATACACTCCTTCAATGACGGAGCTGAAAAAGAAATGAGCGATCTTCGGCACTACCAGCCCGATCATGTGCGAGCGCCTCGAAGAAAGACTCCGCGCAAAAACATTCGGCGTGTAGCCAAGCTGGCTGGCTACCTTCCGAACTTTCTTCGTCATCTCCGTCGAAATATCGGGATGCCCGCGCAAGGCTTTCGACACCGTTACGCGGGAAACATCCAACCGTTCGGCAATATCGTTGAGTGTTATGTGTGTTCTTTTTTTCATATTTTTTCCTGTATTAGGTTAAAGAGCCTTGTTCATGATAGTTGTGTATAGATTCAAGATGTAAGATGTAAGTTTTAAGTTTCAGGTTTCTAGTTTCAAGTTTCAAGTTTCAGGTTTCAGATTTCAAGTTTCAGGTTTCTAGTTTCAGGTTTCAAGTTTCAGATTTCAAGTTTCAGATTTCAAGTTTCAGATTTCAAGTTTCAGATTTCAAGTTTCAGATTTCAAGTTTCAGATTTCAAGTTTCAG
>SCUC01000533.1 GCA_004322375.1 Bacteroidota bacterium | reverse complement strand
CTCTTGAAGTGAACAGCGGCAAGCTGGAACGGTGGACGTTTAGCGAAACCGGCGGATTGAATGTAGATAACTTCCCGGAACCTGAGCTTATTAAGTGGAAATCGTTCGACGGAAAAATGATTTCAGGATTCCTGTACAAGCCACCTGCTGCAAAGTATTCGGGGAAAGTTCCCGTTATTGTCAATATCCACGGCGGACCGGAGGGACAGGCGCGCCCGGGATTCCAGGGAAGAAATAATTACTTCTTGAACGAGATGGGTGTCGCAATTATCTATCCCAACGTGCGTGGCTCAACGGGGTACGGGAAATCATTCACAAAAATGGATAACGGATTTTTGCGGGAAGAATCGTACAAAGATATTGACGCTCTGCTCGACTGGATAAAGCAACAACCGAATCTCGACGGCAACCGTATTATGATTACCGGCGGAAGCTACGGCGGACACATGACGCTTGCGATTTCAACATTTTACTCTGATAAAATACGCTGCGCGGTGGATATTGTCGGGATGTCGAATCTCGTAACGTTTCTTGAACGAACGGAAGCGTACCGTAGAGATTTACGACGGGTAGAATATGGCAACGAGCAAGAACCGAAGATGCGCGAGTTTCTCAACAAGATAGCTCCTCTGAACAATATCGAAAAAATTAAAAAGCCGATGTTTGTCATCCAGGGGAAAAACGACCCGCGCGTGCCTTACACGGAAGCCGACCAAATCGTCGCTTCGTTAAAGAAGACGAACACTCCTGTATGGTATCTCATGGCGAATGACGAGGGACATGGATTCGCGAAAAAGAAGAACCAGGATTTCCAGTTTTACTCGACCGTGCTGTTTATGAAGGAATTTTTGTTGAATTAACTTCATGAAAATCCAAAGCACAGTTACAGTGTTCCTGAGCATTGTCGTCGGTCTGGCAATTGGTGTGGGGAGTTATACGTTTATTTACGCGAAGGGTGGATCGTATTTAACCAACGATCCTGCAGCGTGCGCCAATTGCCATATTATGAACGAGCAGTATGATGGCTGGCTGAAATCGAGCCATCATTCCGTCGCAGTGTGTAACGATTGCCATACTCCTCCGGGATTTGTTCCGAAATACCTTACGAAAGCAGAGAACGGGTTCTGGCACTCGTTCGCGTTTACGTCGGGCGATTTCCATGAGCCGATTCAAATCAAAGAGCGGAACCGGGAAGTGGCGGAAAAAGCCTGCCGCAAATGTCACCAGGAAATCGTTGACGCTATCGAAGCGCCACATGGAGAGGGAGAGCAAATCTCCTGTCTTCAATGCCATCGAGAAGTGGGACACCCTTGAATTTTAGAATTTAGTTTACAACCCGTAGGATTGAGGATTTTGGATTTAGACAGCAGCAATTGTAAAAAACAATAAACAGAAAACTCATGAATGAACAACAACCATCCGGGAAACGCCCGATTAGAATTATTACTCTCGTTTCTATTATTGTCGCTGTAGCGGCATTTGGCTCGGCAGCGTTGCTTATCAATATTATGGAGCATAAGCAAGAAGCGCGTAATCCTTTTTTCAGAGTGGTTGATCTGACCGATACGACGGAAGATCCTGCGTTATGGGGAAAAAATTTCCCGATGCAATATGACGGATACAAGCGGACAGTGGATCAGATTCGAACGCGGCACGGTGGGAGCGAAGCGATTGCCCGCACCCCAACACAGGTGGATCCACGCTCCGTGGTTGCGCAATCGCGCTTAGAAGAAGACCCGCGGTTGAAAACAATGTGGGCGGGATATGCGTTTGCGGTTGACTTCAGGGAAGAACGCGGTCATGCCTATATGCTTGATGACCAAACATTCACGGAACGGCAGCAGGTCGTGAAGCAGCCGGGTACATGCATGCACTGTCATGCTTCAGTCTATGTGCCGTACAAAAATCTTGGCGGCAGAGATTTGATAAAGGGATTCGAGAAAATGAACCACATGCCTTACTCCGAGGCGCGGAAGCTGGTTTCGCATCCTGTAGCCTGCATTGATTGTCACGATCCTGCTACGATGGCGTTGCGTGTCACCCGTCCCGGATTTATTGAAGGGATTCGCGCTCTCAAAGCATCGCAAGGGATTCAAAACTACGATGTGAATGCAATGGCGACGCGGCAGGAAATGCGCACCTATGTCTGCGGGCAGTGTCACGTTGAATATTATTTCAAAGGACCGGAAAAGCGGCTTGTGTATCCCTGGGCAAAAGGATTGAAGATAGACAGTATCATGGCGTATTACGATGAGACTGAGTTCAAGGATTGGACACACGCCGAAACAAAAGCTCCCGCATTGAAAGCGCAGCACCCGGAGTTTGAACTATGGAATCAAGGAATCCACGCGCGTTCAGGAGTTGCCTGCGCCGATTGCCACATGCCGTATAAGCGGGAAGGGGCATTGAAAATCAGCGACCATCATGTTCGCAGCCCGCTGCTGAATATCAACCGCGCTTGCCAGACGTGCCACAAGTGGCCCGAAGAGGAATTGAAAGCCCGCGCAGAGACGATACAGGAAAGAACGTTCCGTTTGCGCAACGTTGCAATGGACGCGCTTGTGGATTTAATCAACGATTTGAAAATGGTACGCACAGCCGATTCGACAAATTCAGCATTGGCAACGGCGCAGCAATACCAGCGCAAGGCGCAATTCTATTTAGATTTTGTGGAAGCGGAAAACTCCACAGGCTTTCACGCCCCGCAGGAAGCGGAACGGATCTTAGGCGAGTCAATCAACTTCTCGCGCAAGGGGCAAGTTGCTTTACGAACGTTGCTGACGGGGAAATAATGTATAAAGCATTATATCTCAGCCCGATGATTCCCTCGTATAATATTCGCGAGACTGCGAGCTTTTTTAAGGATGCTCTCGGATTTAGCCCGGTTCGCGAAGAGGAAAGTTATGTGATATTGATAAAAGACGAACTCACGGTTCATCTCTTGAACGCGGGGGACAATGTCGGTCAGATGGAATTTTATTTAGAGGTTGATGATATAGACGGGCTGTGGAATGAAATGAAAGATAAGGTGCAAGGATTAAAAGTTCGCGAACCGTTTGACAGGAAGTACGGGATGCGAGAAGCGCATATCAGCATACCACAAACGAACACGTTGTTGTTTATCGGCAGTGGGTGTGGGGGAGTAACTACACCGGTTGCGACGTGATCAATATCCACTGTTAGCATCTACTAATTCGTTGAGAAATGGACAAGTAAAAAGTCAAGTTGGAATTTATTTTATCTTTACCTACTTTGAATCGTTATGGCAGAAAAATCAAAATTCTGGTATTTAAAGAACATCAACATCTTCGATGGAATGGATGATGTTCAAATGGGGCACATCGAGAAGATGACGACAATGACATATGTAGATAAACATCGTCCAATTTATTTTCCCGAGCAACCATCGAATAACATCTATTTTTTAAAAGAAGGACATGTCAAATTATCCCGCATACATGAAGATGGACGGGAAATTATCCTCGATGTGTTAGGTCCGGGAGAAATTTTAGGAGAGCTTTCGCTGATTGAAGAAGGGGGGCAAAAGGAATTAGCAGAAGCATTGGATAATGTTCTTATTTGCACAATGAATAAACGCGATTTTGAAACTATGGTAATGAACAATCCTGCGCTCAATCTTCGGTTGACAAAATGGGTTGGATTACGGCTTCGCCGCTTCGAGGAAAAAATGAGCGAGCTAGCGTTCAAGGACGTCAATAAACGAATTATTAGCTTTCTCATTCGATATGCAGAAGATTTTGGAAAGATCAAAGGCGGCACAGTAACCATACCTTCGTTTCTCTCCCACCAGGAAATTGCTTACCTGACTGCGACATCCAGGCAAACTGTTACTACAGTACTCAACGACTTAAAAACACAGAGACTCATTGATTTCTCCCGTAAAGAGTTCGCCATAAAGAATTTCGATAAACTGCGACAGCTCAGCCTTTGAGTTTGTCGCCTTCCCGACATTTGTAATACTTTTTTTCTTCAACCTCTTGACAGGGAACTATTATGTTAGTATCTTAGTTATGTAATTAAGCATATACTAAAACACTAATATAAACTATGAAAAAAATTATCATTGATGGTACCCTGTGTATAGGACCGAATTTTTCAAAAGCGGAGTTTGTCCTCATCAAGAGGAGTTTAGCGCAACAAAAGGGGCTGGAAACATTAGCCAATTTGCTCGCAGTCGCCGGAAATCCACAGCGATTGAAAATTCTCTACTTACTGCACGCGTACAAAGAAATGTGCGTTTGCGACCTTGCAGAAGCGCTTGAGATTACTGATTCTGCTGTCTCACAACATCTTCGAAAGTTAAAGGATAAAAATCTCGTTAAAGCCAGACGACATAATCAAACTATTTATTATTCACTCGTCCGCAATATTTTCACATCAAACCTTGAAACTATGTTCGGTTTGGAAGAAACAAAAGAACGACATTCATTGATGCATAAGGAAATCACTGTATGAACAAAGTTAATTTTATTAAAGCCGGTTCAATCGCCGCTGCAATAGTTGCATCGTTGTGTTGTATTGGTCCAATCGTTTTCGTACTTCTGGGAATTGGAAGTATCGGAGCGTTTTCTGCATTCGAGTCATTTCGCCCGTATCTCATAGGGATTACGGCGCTCTTGCTTGGGCTAGCGTTTTATTTTACATATCGTAAACGGAAAATACATTGCGAAGATGGCGCTTGTAAAACGGAAAGCGCTGGAACATGGAATAAAGTTGGTGTTTGGTTGGTAACTATTTTCGCTATTATCGCTCTCCTTTTTCCCTATTTTGAATTATCACCTGCTACGGCTGTACACCATTCCGTCGTTCCAAGCGCCACAGCTCTTTTAAATATAACAGGAATGGATTGTAAGGCGTGTGCGGCCGGAGTTGAAGGAATGTTAGTAACCATTGAAGGCGTCAATCAGGCAAAAGTTGATTTTGAGAAAGAGAATGCTATCATCCAATTTGATCCTATCCTGGTCACGCCAGATGTTTTTGTTGACCGGGTGAACGAAACAGGGTATAGAGCCACTATCACACAAATTAAGAAAGGAGAATAATATGAATACCTGTTGCACGTCCCCCATAGAAACAATCGCTGCTGATAAACATAAAGTGAACGACGAATGTTGTTTAGTCGCTGAAAAAACAGAGGCGCCTGTCACAGCAAAATGTCCGGTCTCAGGAACTCTCTCACGAAAAGTTCAGCGCCGAACTGTTGAACATTTAATCAAGTCCGAGAGACGGGACGTTATTGAAAATGTTCAGTATTATTATTGCGCTGAACCAACTTGTGAGGTTGTGTATTTTTCTGGCGAAAATGTTCCGTACTTCACAAAAAATAATGTCTCGGTTAAAGTGTTCGCAAAAGAGCCAGGAGATGATGTCAACGCCTGTTATTGCTTTGACTGGACACGAAAACGAATTCAGGAAGAACTTGTCAACACGGGAAAATCCACTGCTTCATTGCAAATTGCTCGAGAAATCAAAGCCGGTACCTGCGCTTGCGACGTCAAGAACCCAAAAGGAGAATGTTGTCTGGGCGATGTAAATTCTGCTGTGAAAGAAATTATTTCGAAGAAATCTCAGTAAGAACTTGACAAACACCCCCTGCGCTTGATATATTGTAAATAACGGAAATAATAGCACACAATGCTAAATTACAAAGAGAAAAAGGAAATCATCAAACGTCTTCACTTCATCAAAGGACAGGTGAACGGTATTGAAAAAATGATTGTAAATAATAGAGATATCAAAGACGTTCATACTCAACTCAAAGCCGTTGAACAAGGTCTTCATCAAGTCATCTATTCTGTCTTGGGCGACCAATTGAAGATACATTTAGCAGAAGTGTTATCGAAGCGATTAGAAGAATGCCCGGGAAATTGTGAAGATTGCAACCACCTCAATTTCCTCCGAAAAGAATTTGCAAGGCTCGATTTGAAAGAACTCGTGAACGAACTTACATGGCTGCGTAATTCAACTAATTCAATAAAACTAAAAAAAATCGAAAGGAGGTGAAAATAAGATGAAACGACGACTTGTCCTCTTCATAGGAATTCTGGGTCTAACCCTGAGCGCTTTAGCGTTCTCCGGGACTACCGTGAACACCAGCGATGACGCTTGTCCATTACGTGGAACCCCCGCTTGCCCGGAATATCCGGGTTGTTGCAAGTAAAACATTATACTTGAACGCGAAAAGGCATCGTTTTATTCCGATGCCTTTTCCACGTTTTCCTTCCCCACTTTACCGACGTTTACCTTTTCTGTGCTTTGTCGTCTTGCCGACAGTTTTCTACATACAGCCCTGTTATATTGGTGTAGAAATTACAACATCAAACATTATTAAAGAAAGGAATCACAATGCAGAAGAATTTATTCAAAGCGGTTATTGCAGGTCTTGTAGCCACCTTCGCTATGACACTCTTAATGATCATGGCGCCAATGATGGGCATGCCCGAGATGAACATCGGTAAAATGTTAGGGATGTTCATGGGGATGCCTGAATTTCTTGGCTGGGCAGGTCATTTTATGATTGGCGCAATTCTGGCAATTATCTATGTCTATGTTTTTGCTCAAAAACTCCCGGGCGGTAACGTGCTACGAGGAGTTCTTTTTGGGTTTATTCCGTGGTTAATCGCACAATTAATGATGAATCCAATGATGGGCGCAGGCATCTTCGCGTCAAACACGCCCGATCCGGTTGCAATGGTTATGGGAAGTCTTATGGGACATATTGTTTATGGCGCGGTTCTTGGCGCGATATATCGTGTCAAATCCATAAATCAGGCGACTGCTGTTATCGCATAGAGAGATAAAAACCATAAGATATTTTGGGCCCAATTATATAAGCAAAGTAAAATGCAAAAAATAAAAGAAATGATAGTTTTTGTTGAACCAGATTGTTTAGCCTGCAAGCGAGCAATGGAAACAGCTGAAGTACTTCGCAGGTGTAACATCGTTGCGGAGCTTGTGATACATGAGCGAACAAGCA
>SCUC01000061.1 GCA_004322375.1 Bacteroidota bacterium | reverse complement strand
ATGTTACGCATCTCAAAGAGTTTTATGAAAAAATCACTCCGCGTTGCCGTAAATCCCGCTATAGCGGGACTACAGTATTCAAGTCCCCTAAACGGGACTGTTTTTACAGATTAGTCGGATTTATCCGACTTACATGTAGTAGCATCGTCGTTTACGGTCAACGACCCGTAGGGCGATGCGGAAATTGTCGGTGCGTAACATCACTTAAGATTTCTGAATTCTTTCTACGAACCGTAGGTCACCCCGATAAACCGGGGTTCCCGTCCTTGACGAGGCTCACCAAAGACGGCAGAATGACAGCATGGGATTTTATTAGTTAATCTGTGATACAACCCTTTACATGTAACAACCCCTCTACCTCCCTGCTTTCTCCTTCTCCTCTCTGTACTTTTGTAATCGCTTCCAGAAATTATCGTTCGCCGGGCTTTGCTTAACAAGCTCTGCGCCGATGGCGATTGCCTCATCATAATGTCCAAGATGGTAATGACATTCGGCTAGCGTAGATAATATTCTGTCGTTTGTCGGTTCCAGCTTTGCCGCGCGTTTGGCAAGATCGAGAGCGCGCTCCCGGTCAATATCGTAGGTGGCAAGAATAAACGCGATGCGGTTTAAGACGTCAGGATCGTCCGGCTTGTCTCGCAACTGGGCATTGAGCTCGTTGACGAGCCGTTGCAATTCTGCCCGCGCTGCTGTGATGTTATTTCCAGCCATGAATGCCTCGATGCTTTTAATTTGCATATCGAAGGTAAAGCGGTTCATCCATTGCTTGTAAATGCGTTTCAAATCCTCCAATGGCGTCGGACTATCATCAACGCGGATATCAACATACCGATCATTAAATCCTAAATATCCCCCATGCTCTCGCAGCACAAGAAGCGTGGCAGAGCGGTATCCCGCGTCTGCGCTTGCCCGTTCTCCCGCCTCGATGGATTCGAGTAAACGATCCGTTAACGGACCTTTGGAAAGCTCGAATGTCCTACCGATAATTTTCACAATGCTTTCCGAGGAAAGGGTGTTTCCCAGAACAGAGTACCCTGCGCCATACATGTGGGCGGCTTTTTGAACACAGCCGGAACCAGTAAACGCGTAGGAATTACCGTGAACATCTATGATGCTAACCTGTCGCTGCGTCGTATCTCCGTCGTTTGCTAATAACGCATCAACAATATCCCATGGCAACAGGTCCCTGCTTAGCATTTCAATTCCGAGAGGACCGTAGGTCGTGTTTGCAGTAGCCTGGGTAACAACAACTCCTGCACCCGCTTTCCCGTACGGAGAAATAGCGCCCACGCTAATAACTCTGGAAAGAATCGCTATTCCAAGGTCGCCTGTCAGAGTATCAGCCGCGGCGATCGAAATCGTGGCAACCGGCTCTACCGATGAATTGTGAGACTGGGAGAAAACGCTTTGAAATGTAAAAAACGTCAGGAAGAAAAGAACAAGGTTTTTCATGGCTGCTCTCATATTTTCTTAGAAGCAAGTTGTTTGGATAGAAAGCTTGAAGCGACGAATCAGCTTATTGCCTGTATCGGCAATATATAATGTACAATCATTCGAAAAGGCAATTCCCCTCGGATTTTCTAAACCGGGCAACGCATCGGAAGCGCTTTTCGATTTTCCGAACGATTCAACTTTGAATCTCCCGTTTCTATCAAATTTAACAACGCTGTCTAACGCTGCATCAACGATGAAAACGTCGCTGCGACGACGGTCAATCGCCGCGGCAAGAGGATAAACAAACCTGTATGGTCGGATGAAATCTATTGTTCGTTGTTCGGGTTTTGCAGGGTCATACTTCGGCACCCACCCGGTAAACAACGGCGTCATCTCATATCTCATCCAGATGGCGCCATACGCTGTTCCTTCATTGCTTTGCATAGCAATAAAATCAAAGCTTGATGGAAACACGGCTATCCCGGTCAGCTTATTAACGTCGGTGATTGCGGTACCGCCGGAAGCCCGTGTTACAAGCTCACCGAGCGGCGTTACCAGCTTATCTAAGATGTTAAATATTAATACCCTGTTATCGGGATCTACAAAGCTGCTATTGTCCGGTCCTGTACGTGCGACAAGAAACTCGTTCCCCGGCAAAATAGAAATGCCCACATACCGTCTTCGCGGGCGCTCAGGCTCTTTGCGGATAATGCGCATGGGAGCGTTTTCCAAATCATGATTGTAGAAGATTGAGGTATCAACGTTATTGATGGTCGTATCGAAACGCGCTAATGAAATTTTATAGATTGCCCCAATGGTATCGCGGCCATTGGGTGCGATAGTCTCTCCGCAAACATAAAGATCGAGCTTGAAATTTTGGGCGATTGCGACCGGGTGGGGTATTTTTCTCTTTTGCAAGATCAATCCGGAGGCATCCATCATGACAACTTCATTGCTATCATAATCAGCGACATATATAAGCTGGTCGTTCCCGATAATAATGGCAACAGGCGATTGAAATCCTCCAAACGGCGGAGTTATCTCCAAATAGTTTGTATCTCGTTTTGAAAAGTTTTCGTCCGGGTTGGGTAATTGGCTCGTATCAAATTTTTCTTCGCACCCGAAAAATAGATACACGAACAGAAGAACCGGCAGGAAAAGAATACGCTTCATGGTTTAGAATCCTGCCGACAATGAGAGCCTGTGAACGCTTCCCAGCAAATTAAAATTGGCATACGCGTAATCAAACGTAATTTTTGACAAGGGGGTCGGAGCGGTAACGCCAAATCCGAGCGTTATATCATTCGCGCTTGTTTTATCTTCACCAAGAAGCGGTTCTCCAATGGTACGCTTGACTCCTGCGCGGAGAGCAAGCCATTCATTCCATCTATATTCCACGCCGACATGCACGTTTTCTGCATTGTCATTCGGGTGATTTAACTCCAGTGAAGTTGTGACTTTATCCCCTTCCGAGTCAAGCGGATCCCATGCAATCCCAAACTTGAACTGCGTTGGGGGAGAAAACGATTGAAACGTGCTGACTTCTGTTCCATCATACAGCGTGGCAGTACCGGAAGGCGCTGCATCCGCGCCAAAGTTTGAGACCACGACGGCAAACCGTGTCGAGCTTATTCCCGTCCAGTAATATGTCCCCAGATCAACCAGCACAGACCTCATCTTCAGGTCCGCAAGTGTTTCCTCAATATATTTTACCGTGACGCCAAAGCTAAACTGGTCTGTCATCGCTCGCGCGTACGATAACCCGAGCGCAACATCTCCGACTGTAAAATACTCGCCAGTCCCGAGCGGCTGGGATTCCGTCGTTACCTTCATATCATCCATATGCAAGCCGAACACCGACACCCCCACAACATCGCTTGGCGTCAGGTGATACACTGCTCCGGCAAATTCATGCTTGATATCCATGACATACTCAGTGTGAGAAAACATGACCTGATTTTCCGAAAACTGCGCGAGTCCTGCCGGATTCCAGTACAACGCAGAGGCATCGTTCGCAACAGCGGTAAATGTTTCACCCATCGCTACCGCGCGGGCGCCGACTCCAATTTTCAAAAATTGAAATACAGAAATCCCCGCTCGTTGTTCGCCAAGCGGCGGAACAAGTTCCTGAGAAAATAGCATCGTCGAAGGAACGAAAAGAATAATCCACAACAGGAAAAACAGACTATGGTAGCTTCGCTTCATCATCGTTAGAACCTAAATGAAAGTCCTAATAAAACAGTACGGGGATTTAAATATCGCGCCGGGTTATACGGAAATGGATCTACCGGATACGTCAGGTCAGGATATAACGGATCATTCACCGCAGGACTCGGGTATTGTGTAGGATCGCCATATTCGTACGCCTCACCCGTTACAGAATTGATGATTTGAGAATTTTTCGTGTCGAAAATATTTTTCACTTCAAAAGAAACGGCAAGCTTGCCGAAACTGAGGTCAAAATATTTTTCAATATTAAAATCAACATAAAACCAATTATCGGCGATTTCAGTGTTCGGGTTTTTGTAATCGGGAACGAACATCGGTCTTCCGGTGATAGAATCAATATCATATTTTTTTTGATACGTATATCGTTTCCCGGACTGGTAGAAAAAACGAATGAACGCGTTATAATTATCTAAAATACCGCTTCCGAATCCAAACAGCGGCTCGCCTTTCTTTGTATTCAACCCGACATTGAGAGAAAGCTGGAGCGGTCTATCGAAAACCATCGGTACTTCTTTGATATTTTCTTCTAAGCCCTGCTGTAAATTGAACACCGCTTCATCCGACGAAGAGCTTTTCCCGGTTGCAATCGAGTAGGAAGCGGAGAGAGTCGCTCGAAGCTGCTGCGTAAATCGGGTTTTATATTCTAGCTCTAATCCCCGGATACGGCTGTAATCCTGGTTAATATAGGTTGTGTAGGAGCTTCGGCGGACTTCAGTTGAACGAACTGTTCTTGCCGTGATATAATCAAAAACGTCTTTGTAATATGCGGTAACAGTCAATACGTCGCTTTCCCCGAATTGATTGCGAACGCCAAGCTCATACGATACCGTGGTTTCCGGATTGAGATTCGGGTTGCCGACAGTTTGAAATGAGGACCGAGAACTGGAACGTTCAAGCTTCGAATAAACAAATTGCGGGCGCGGCAGCTTGGAAAAATGTCCGTAGGAGAAGAACAACGTCTGGTTATCGGAAACAGGATGCGAGATGCCAAGCCGCGGGCTAAGTCTCGCCTTAAACCGATGTCCAAACAAGTTTATCGTTTCATCAAAATATGCATCTTGAATTGTCGGAGCGACATTAATCGAATCGGAGGGTTGGCTTAGCGCGTCATCAACAAATTTACCCGGGAACCAATAATCGAAACGAATACCGAAGTTGAGAATCATCCCTTTTATCGTAATGTTATCCTGGGCGTACAACGCTCCCTGGTTGGGGAACACTCCATACACGTCGTTATTCAAGCCGAGCGGCTTAAACCAGGGGGAAATAATATCCACCATTTGCATAATCTGGTAACGATGTTCAAAACCGGTTTTAAATTTATGCTTCTCTGTAAAATTGTTGGTGAAATCTCCTTTAAGCGTGTATTCGTTCAAGTAATGGTCACGCCACCGCGTCGGGTTTCCTACGTCGTAAAACCCGTCGCCGGGGATAACGCCTATTGTATCACGGTCAGTGTTGTAATACTGCACCGGAAGCGTGACTATATCGCGCGGCTCGTTATATAAATCAAAATACTTACCGTTCGCATCTCCCCGCACATGGGCTGTATAGATGCTGAATTTCACTTCGTAGTACGAGCTTGAGCTTAGCGTATGAGTCAGTGAAAATGAATGTTGAAAATTCTTCTGGGTGAATGTGTTTGCGCTATCCGGTATATGCAGAAAATCATACTGGTATCCAGGGTTCGGCTCAACACGGTCTAATGTTGAAGAAACTGTTTGTGAATTCTGGTCAATTATCAAAGAGTGACTAAAGCTGTATCCAAATTTAATGGTAGAGGTTGGACGCCATGTTAGTTTCGAAAGCATAGACCAAACGTTGCTTCGGCGGGGGGCAAAGAATTCGTCGTCATCTATAATGGAGGAATACAATTGGCTTGGGGTCATGGTTAGCAAATTCCCCGTTGGCTTTCCGTTGACAATTTCTTCCACTTTCGATGTATAGCCATCGGTAACATTCCCGGAGAATGTTGTAAAGAAGGAGAGCTTCGTCGGCTCTGACGTAATCCAGCTATCAATGGGAAGAGGACCACTCAAGCTTGCTTCTACGATATTGGTTCCAAATCGCGAGATTGAGGGAAAATTATCCTGCTTGTAATTTAAAGAGCCGCTGAATTTTTGATCCCCGTCTTTCGTTGTGATGTTAACGATTCCCGATGTTGCCTGCCCGTATTCAGCATTATAGCCGCCGGAAATAACTTCGACTTCCTGAATGGCTGCGGGAGGCAGCTGCAAGCCGAATCCCATTCCTGCCAACGGGTCTTGCACCGAAACTCCGTCAACGAGATATGCAAGATCG
>SCUC01000532.1 GCA_004322375.1 Bacteroidota bacterium | reverse complement strand
GAACAAAAATGATATTAGCAGCCCACGACTTAAGTCGTGGGCTGCTAATATCATTTTTGTTCGGAAATTCCTGAAAGGTTAAACTTGGTTGGCGTATATCATTAGTTTTTAATTTTTTTTCTTATAAAAAACGTTTACCTTCCCACATGAAAACTTTCTCATCTACACTACAGCGTAGAACAAAAGGCTTTAACGATATTCACGATATGACGGAAGAAGTCCGCAACGCGCTAGCCGAGTCTCAATTTCGGAATGGAATAATTACCGTTTTTATTCCCGGCTCAACCGCAGGCATTACCACGATCGAATTCGAGAGCGGAGCAATTTCTGATTTAACGAACGCAATCGAACGCCTTGCCCCTAAGGATATGCACTACCAGCATGATGCACGGTGGGGCGATGGCAACGGCTTTTCCCATGTCCGGGCAGCGGTCATTGGTCCTTCTCTCTCCGTTCCATTCAACAATGGCACAATGCAGCTTGGAACGTGGCAGCAAATAATTTTAATTGATTTCGATAACCGCCCGCGAACACGTGAGGTTATTGTTCAAATTATTGGTGAGTGAAATTTTATCACGGTTTGAAAACTCTCGCAGCCTGTCGCGACTATTCCTGCACCCTTACCCATCAATCTTTTTCTTTAGCGTCTCTATCTTTTTCTCGATTTCCGTTCTCTGCTGTTGCGATAATGTTTCCTTCAACAAATTCCGGTATTCGCTTAACGCGTCCCGTGTGAGCTCCAATTTCTCAAAAGCGGAGGCTACCATCATCCGGTTTTCCACCTGCTTCGAGAGAGCAGGATACAACCTGTACACCTGCTTTGTCTTTAAAACTCCCGTTGCATTATACCCGTTTTCAAAAAGGACGGTGGTTCCATTTAAATGCAGAGCGCCAAGTTCCGGGTTGTTTGCTAGAGACGCTGAAATCCCTTTTTCAATTCCACGCGTCGTCGTTGTTCTTGGGATGTTGATGTTCCCATCGTTTTCCGGAAGAGGCGCGGAACGGACATCCTCCATTGCCAGCTTGAGCAAAAATTCTTCCTGAGTCAGGTCGCGCAAATCCGATACATCAACAATGACCTGGTCCGGAACGGTGATTTTTTTTCCATTCGACATCACTATCGTGGCAGAAGAATTTTTACCTGATTTCATCGAATCATCCGGCTTGAGAATATCCCCCACGGCAACCTGCTGCCACGTCTCCGAAGCGCCATGCCGCACCAGCACTTCGCCCTTCACGGAATGAACCTTTATTTGGCTCATGGCAGGCAACGCCACAAGAATAAGCATTACGATATATATTCGATATCGTTTCATAATAAATTCCTTTCTCACAATCATTGTCCCGGTTGAACGTCAACCACGCGAACCCATCCTTTAGCTAAACCGGAGTTCAATTCGACATCCTGAAAATATTGTTCTGCGCCGATGCGCCATGCTTCTTCAAATCCTTTTCTCATCACTGTCGTCTCGATCGGAATCCATAACGATTCGGTTCCACGCTCATCTTTTCTGATGATAAACCGCTTGGGATTCTCACTAATACTATACGAAAATTGAGGCTCAACCCCCGTGTTGAACATCATATATACATGCGCGTCCTGAGGCTTTTCCGGCGGAACGATGTCAATAAAAGCTGTTGATATCCCGATGCTGTTCAAGAGGGTAGTGTACGTTACCGCCATGTCGTCGCAATCTCCCCCCTTCAAGGATAATGTTTCCGAAGGATACTGGACATAATCCTGGCTCAACTGCGGATCATTGACATAGACCAGCCGCGAAGAAAATTCATTGAAGAGCAGTTTTGCCTTCTCAAACAATCGAAGAGCGCCGTCAACAGTATCAAGATGGGGTTCAGCCAGGTTGAGAATATTCCGTGTAAGCTTGATAACGGCTGGATCATCCGGCGTCATAAAATATTTCAACATCGTCACATCCCCGTTCCACTCGTTTCTTCCGTGAATAAGAACCCGCGCTTGAAAGCTATCGTCATAATCTTCCACTGTTGAGGCGGTTACAAACACTTCCCCTTCATGCACTGCAAATGATTGAACCGATTGCAGGGCGTCGCTGAATACCGCGTAAAACGGTATCTCGGCAACTTCGTTTGGAGCTATGGTATATGGTTTCGTCTCCGTTGCCGCATCCATGAGCCTGTTGACATAAAAGCTGACTTTCGCTTCAATCGGCGCGGCAGAAACATTCTTTACCCGCGCTTTCCCGATAGGGCGAAACGCGTACACCGTGCTTGACGAAGGAAACACATCATTCAGCATCTCGACATACTCGATACGCGCGAGGCTTTCACGCGTTCTCCCTAATTGCGCAGTCAGCGTTAGCGTAAGACGGTCTCCCGTGTACGGATTGAATTCGATATTATCAATCCCCGATTCTGCGAACCGTGTGAGATCAACCGCTCCGCGCCTATCGGTTTGGTTCCAGAATGTAAGATAGCTCAAATCAACGCGAACAAATTGGTACATCCCGCCCAATCCAAACGCAATCGCTTCCGACGTAAAATTCTCTTCGCCGCTAAGATACAAACCGCTTCTTACTTGAACGACATCAACCACAGACCATTCCATTCCAAGCCGGATTTTCTTTTTTGTGTCAGCTTCAATCCCCATACGCATGGTTCGAATGCCGGAATATCCGACTCCGCCATAAACCACTTTCGGCGTTTCTAATCTATATTGCTGCACATCATCGGGAAGCTGTTCTTCCGTCAGGTGGAATAAATTGTTTACGCCGGCTCCGATATTCCATTCCGGATTGATATTCCACAATACTCCAAAATTGATATCCCACGAGTTCCCGGTGTATTCAATCTCCGATGAACGAATAACGGAATTCGTGTCTATCGAATACTTTGTATCGGTTATTTTTTCTTCAAGGAATTTCGCTCCAAATCCAAGCGAGAGTGAAGGATTAAGCCTGAACGCATATCCTAAACCGTATTTCTCTGAATAGCTGATTGTTTTCTCGTACGTGCTGACTACCGAACCGGTAGAATCTCCAATCGTAAATGTCGAGGGAACGACAAATTCTATAATGCTTCCGGGAGAGAGAAACATTGCAGCCGCATGGTCGTTCAGAAACCGTTTCCCCACAGACGCGTAGTGCAGACTGTATGAATTGTCTTGACTGTACAAGGAATAATAGTACGAAGCGTTGAGTTCCCAATCCCGTATCATGCTTAACCCTGCCGGATTACGGTCCTCTCCATTAAGCCCCCGGCTGAACGGAGCATAGACGGCAAAGGCATTCGCCTGGGCTGATTTCAAAGATTGAGAATTTGTAAGAGGTACAATCATCATCATCATTATCAATACTGCCCACAAGGTGCGGCTTGGCGGCAAATGGATCATCGGTTACCTATTGTTTGACCCTGAATACGACATGATGAACATACGATGATTTCAACAACACATCGCTGGGATACCCGTTAATGTGCTTGAGCCTGTTGGTTTCCACCTGAAAAGAAAAAAGAAACGATACATGCTCTTTCGGCAACAGCCTTAGCACTGCCGAGGGAATAGTTATTCCGTTGCCTATTTTTACCGCTCGAAGCTTTAAGAGCGGCTTTTGATCAAATTCTGATCCAACGAGGGGCTTGCGTCGTATGAAAATTAAAATCTCGCCGGCATCTCCTGCAATTTGAACGCGAAGATTTTTCGTTCTCTCGATTTCATTATTGGGTAACGGGGCAAGCACCCGTATCATTGGTGCGGTTCTCAGCGTTTCCTTGAATGCAGGAAATCCGATAGCTCCGCTTCCTTCCCATCGAAAAACTCTATTGCCGGAATATTCAAATCCCCTTCCGCCTATACCATCTTTGCTGTATAGCCCGTACTGGAACCCCAACAATGTATCCAGGAACGGAACACGGGTAACAATAAAACGGCGTTGGTAGCGCGCGAGCAATAACCCCTCAACGCGTAAATCCCCGGCGTTCATAATTTTGAAGGCAACGGTATCTCCTTGATAGATTACCGGCTGTTGCTGATTGAAGAAAAATGCTTGCGCAACCGAAGCGTTGTGTTGTTCGTTTACCCCATCGTACAACGCGCCTGCAACCATAATCAGCCCTAACGACCTTCCACCTAACGTAATAAAATATCCGGATGAATCAATCTCCGGATTGCTGGAGCTTAAATAGCCGTTATCCTCGCCTGTTGTATCTATCTCAATCGAACGAGCGGGGGTATCGCTATCTACAAGCTCTATCGGTCCGGGTTTATCACAACCCGAAAGAAGGAAACAAGCAATTACAAGTGTAATAACAAAATTTTTCATTGTCACTTTTAAAAATAGCAAAAGTTCCCTGCCCTCTCCCTAGATGTGAGAGGACAGGGAACTCGGAATAATTATTATGGTCTTACATCGTATGGGAAGCCCCACAATCTGTTCGATACCGGTTGAGCATCGTCATTCAGTGTTCCCCATGAATGAACATCGGTCACCACGTTAAAGCGTCCAAACGGTCTGCCTAAACGGAGGTGCGCTCGGATTTTCATTTCATACACCCGTTCATAGGCTCCCGGACCGCCCGTAGTCGAAACTAAACGCATTCGCATCCGTGCTATCACATCATTATTGGTGCTTTCTCCTGTCCATCGAATCACGACCGCTTCAGCGGAATCATCGGCGCTGGTCAACGTCATGCGGATGAGAATTGAATCGCCGCGATGGACTATCGGTACGCGATCACGCTGCGCGCCAAACCGCAACCAGGTATTTAATGGATCGGTTATCGTTGCTGTGTCTGACGAACTGATAAATGCGAGCGATTCGATATCAAACTTATTTAAGGTATCGGGAACGATTCCACCCTCAACCAGAGATATTGCCACTGCTTTCCAATTCTGTCTCGGATTATCATAAGTGCCTATACGGGCGAAAACGATCTTTCGTTGGAGCCGCTCGTGAAATGGTTTCCTGATTAGAGTGTCGGGTAGATGAGCAGTATCGGAATACGAGGCTGCAATCACTAAATTTCCATTCAACATTTTCGTAAGAAGAGCGACTGCCAATGTATCGCCAACGTACATTACGGTGACATTACGGTCAACACTGACAACTCTTCGTCCCCACCGAAATACTTTCACCTGGGTCATCGTTTCATCAAAGCCATATTTCGACCATTCGAACTCTTCATCATCGCTTATAGTCGTTTCTTCAGATTGTGAGAAATCTGACACTGATTCATCAGAGACAACCATTTCTTGTATTGCCTGATCGTCTGTAACCGGCGTATTAACGGCGTCATCTTTCGAGCAGCCGGCAAGCACCGCGACAAGCGCAACTAATATTAATATACTTAATTGTTTCATGGATGATTTCCTTTGTAAGATATACATTGAATAAAGAAATAAAAAGTCAATAATAAAAACATGCCCCGACGCTATTCCACACGCCCGCACGCGATATTGGTTAATTAAGTAGCATCGGGGCATCGTTACGGATGTACATGTTACAATTGCCGTGCCAAACAAAGGTAAGGTTTCTAATTATGCTATTCTCTATTGTATTGGGCAGGAAAAATTGGTTGGGAGGGTAATTTCCCGCTTTTGAAGTGCGGGAAAACAGCGTGAAAAGTGCGGGAATGGGTAATTCAGGCGGTTTTTTTTAACAGAGTTTCGAAGTCATTCTGGCATCTGCCACTTCCCTTCTACGTATGCCTGAATTATTGCTTCAAAGTGCGAATGATACCGTTGTGGCAAATTTTTCGTCTTTGATTTTGATTTCGTGATAATATCCTCGAGGGTTTTGTTTTTATCTGCAAATTCGATTGCATTGCCTAAGTATTCCTCCAGCTTTTTCTGCACCTTTTGCCTGATAGCTTCATCGGCAGCCCCCGCAATCAACTCTATTGTTGCCGTAAAATCATAATGACATTCACAAAATGCTTTAAAGCAATATCCCCGAAAATACTCGGCAACAGTCCCTCTATTGAGTCCCCCTAATTCATCTGCCGTTTCCGTAATTGCGCTGCGTGCAAACTGTTTACTCCGTAACGATTCCAGGATTTGCTCCTCGATGTCAAACGAGTCATTCAATTGGGAAGTAAATTCCTTCGGCAGGTCTTTGATTCGTATTAACGTTCTTTCTTCCGCCTGGGCAAGCACAATCGCATGTTTGATGACGCTCTGTAGTTCGCGGACATTCCCTTTCCATTCGTGATGAAGAATGCTGGTAATCACTGCCTCGCTTACCTGTACGTCCGCCCGCTCCGATTTCAAAAAATAGTCAATGAGAAGTGGAATATCATCTTTTCGTTCGCGTAGAGGCGGGAGTGAAAGAGTAAAGACGTTTAGCCTGTAAAAAAGGTCTTCACGAAAACGCTTAGCGTTCACCTCAAGCTTAATGTCGCGGTTCGTTGCCGCGAGAACCCTGACATTCGCCCTCCTTGTTTCGGTTCCTCCAACTCGTTCAAATGTCCCCTCCTGAAGAATCCGCAACAGCTTCACCTGAAATGCCTCGCTTGTTTCGGCAATCTCATCTAAAAATATCGTTCCTTCATGTGCCAGCTCGAACCTGCCCGCTTTTTCCTTCAGCGCTCCGGTAAATGCTCCCTTTTCATGGCCAAACAGTTCGCTTTCTAACAATGTCTCGGTCAGCGCACCGCAGTTGACTGCGATAAACGGCTTGTCTTTCCTGTTGCTTGCCCGGTGAATCGCTTTCGCGACAAGTTCTTTCCCTGTTCCGCTTTCTCCAAGGATAAGCACCGAAGCATCCGTCGCCGATATTTTCTTGATAAAGCGTATTACTTCTGCCATCGGGCTTGATGTGTTAAACACAATCCCCTGGAATTCATTCTGTATATCAGCCGGCTTCGATTGTTCAATCGTTGTGGGCTTCAAATCCTCAACTTGAGCTTGTAAAACGTTGATTGCTTCCTTGTACTTTTTGATTTCCATGAGCAGCTCGATGCTTGGCGCTTGCTCAACGGGCTGCGTTGTCTGCATCTGCCGCTCGAGTTGTTGTAAGTGTATCTCTTTTTCCTTGAGGAGACGTTCCGCCCGGTGTTTTTCTTCTTCGATAGTTACTAATTTCGATTGGGCAAGAGTCTGTTTGTACACGATAAATCCGATTGTGCAAAGAACAAGCATCGCCAACGATTGAGAAACAGGCAGAACATACGAGGCAGAGCTAAACATCCCATAAGAAACTATTAATAATAACAGAGCGCATCCACTAATGGATGCCAATGTTACCGGTTGACTCTTCACCGACATAAGCAAGGTAACAATCAGTCCAACAATGATTGCAAGAATCCATCCTGTAAGAAAAGGCGCGATACGAAGCGTATTCCCTTTCAGCACGTTATCCATAAGCATCGCATGGATTCCAATAGAAGGAAGCTGTGCATCGTACGGTGTTTGTACAAACATGCTTTTTCCCTCAGCGATAATCCCGATAAGCACAATCTTATCATGAAACTGATGAGTTCCTTTTCCATTTCCAGAATTCGATTTCCACTCATCAAACTCCCGGAGAAACCTCAAAGCAGAAATTGCCCGCAACGAAGCAATGCCTCCGGAATAATTTACTGCTACATTCCCATGTTCGTCAAAAGGAATTGTCAATAGTTTCCCTTTTACAGGCATAATCACGCGCGACCGTTCGAGCGTGACCTCCTCTCTTGCTGCATGTAAGCCCACTCTCAACATCTCAAAGAAGAAAGCGGGAACCGCGCCCCGCTCACTGTTAATAAATAAGGGAACTCGAAGGTTGTCGCTAAGATTTGTTTGACCGAGGGAAGCAGCACCGGCGAGCAGTTCGGGAAACGGCTTTTCTAATGTTCCACCCTGAGGAAAGGGCATATCCGGCGAAAGTGAATATGCAAATGTTTCTTTTTGAGATTGGCTTTCCCGTTTATCGTTTTTTTCAAACGAAGAAAAATATCCACCCAGCACGACATTCCCGCTCGCTTGCACGACACTGCTGAACACCTGATCGTATTCGGGATGGTCTCTGTCATGCTCAGTAAATGCAAGATCAAACCCGATAGCGCTTGCTCCGGCTTCCCGGAGCGCCGAAACAACGAGAGCGTAATAATTTCGTTTCATCGGCAGCCCGCCTAAGGCGGCTAAATCCTCGTTGCCGAAATACAAAATGACAATAGAAGAATCAAGATTGCGTTCTCCCCGAAGCTGATAGTATTGCCTGAGCATCGCGCGATCCGCACCGTTGAAAAGCTCTGAGGCAAAAAACGAAATAACCGATATGACAAGTATCATAGTTATCCCGATTATAAAATGCTTCACAGGCGGAGCATTCATGCGTTTTCTTATTGCTTGCTAAGACTTTTAGGTTTTAACCACAACTCGGGGTTCTGTTTCTCACGGTCTTTCCAAACCTCGAAATGGAGAATTGCGCCTTCGAGAGATTCGCCGCTTTTTCCTAACTGACTTTTTGCTGCAATTCGTTCTCCTTCTGAAACCGTAATTTCTGAAAGATGTGCGTACACCGTCCGGAATCCGCCGGAATGGTCAACGATGACAATATTTCCAAACGAGGGGAGCCATGAAATAAGCGATACCTCTCCTTCAGCCACCGCTTCGACGGATGTCCCAACAGGAACAGCGACATCAATCCCTGTATTCTGCGTTACCGTCCCAAGCTGTGGATGCTGCTGGTTGCCGAACCGGGCGACGATTTTACCTCCCGCCACGGGCCAGGGTAACGATTTTCGCGAAAAATAGATCGGCGCAGTTCCCTTGGTTGGCGCGGGCGTCTTGTTCGCCTTTGCGGCAGCGGCTTCACGTTCTTTTCTTATCCGCTCTTCTTCGATTAACTTTGCAATGAAGCTCTCAAGCTTTTTCGCGTCTGCGACAATACGGGACGCATCCTGTTGAAGCGATGTTTTGTCTTTCCGAACCTGTGCAAGAATCTGGCGGCGCTTTTTCATCTTGTCCGATAATGTGATTTCATCCTTTTTTTTCTGACGGAGAAGTTCCAGTTGCGCTTCAAGCTGTTGTCGCAGCTTCACGTTTTCTTTTTCTATTTCTTCGCGCTGCACAACGATGTTATCCAGATCGTTCTTTCTTTGGTCGGAAAATTTTTTCAGGTACTCGGCGCGCACCAGCGATTGGTTGAGCGACTGTGAAGCAAGCAACAGCTCGAGATCGTGCGAGCGGCCATATTTGTACAATCGGGTAACGTACTTTGCATAGTGCCCTTTCAGAGAAATCACTTGTGAATTCAACGATCGAATCGTGCTTCGCGTTTCCGCTATCTCTTTTTCCAGTTCCTGCTCCTGCCTGTGAATTGCCTTGATAAGCTTTCGCAGCAGATTTGCCTGCTTATCATATTGGTCGAGAAGGCTTAACGTAGCTTTTTCTTTTTTTTCTGTCTCTTTGATTTTCTGTTCGTATTGCTCGATTTCATTCCGCAGTCTGGAAAGTTCTGTTTGCTTCGACTGAATTTCCGTCTGCCCGAACGCGGGGAACCGGCAACAAACCATCACAAGGAATAACGCTAAACCGTAGTAACGTACATTCATCGTTGTTTCCAGGTAATAATTTCTGCTCCTTTGGGAGCCCGGAAGGAACATTGAACATCCTCGTTCAACGTTATTTCCCTATAATGCAGAGTAACCTTCCGTGCTTCGTCGGGAAACGCGACGCTCAGCGCTGAAGGAGTTGGTACATTGCTCCCCGTCGTAATCATAGACGACTCGGCTTTAAATAATACTTTGTCGTCGCTGTCTTTTACTAAATAATCGGTCACGATAAACGTGCCGGCGTCAATGCGATATTCAAGAATATTTCCACCCTGTGAAAACGCCGCAAGGTATTCATCGCCGGTTGAAGAAAACCTCAAGAGCGAGCCTTTCACGACCGGGTACGACCCGGAGAACGATTCAAATATTTTATCCACACTTAAATTGACGCGAAGAATGGAGAGTAGTGCGCTCGAGTCCGGAGTTCCTTGCATAAGAGTGTTCTCGAGACTGTTGTAATACTGAAAGGATTGTCGGGTAAGAGAAAGAGAGCCTACATGTATTCCAAACGGTCCGCGCACATCCATAAGAAGCGAATCGGGTTTTTTCATCGAAAGCGTAAAGGCTCCGCTAATCGAGCGTTCCGGGCTTTCTATGCTCACCGTGCCTCTGCCGCGCAAGGTACGCACTGCCTCATTTCGTTCTTCCACCCTCTTGAATACTTCTTCAGCCGTAAGGTTCTCTTCTTTAACAACACTGCTGGGCGCGCAGCTCATCAATAGCACAGTAACAATGACGAGAGCAAGCAGGTGCCGGTACATCACAGGCTGCCCCGTTCAATCTTTGCTTTCAGCGTTTCGTTAGCGCTGTCTTTTTCAAGCGCCTTTTTCCAGTATTCCTGTGCCTTTTCTTTTTGGTTCATTTTCGAGTATGTATCGCCAAGATGCTCATAAATTACGGGGCTTGTATTCCCGAACTCTATCGCTTTTTTGATGTAGAGTTCCGCTTCCTCGTACTTCCCAAGGCGGAAACAAATCCAGCCCATGCTATCGAGATACGAACCGTTATTCGGCTGCTGCTCTAAGGCTTCCTTAATCATTGTTTCTGCCCGTTCCAGCTGAACACCCCGGTCTGTAAGGCTGTACCCATAATTATTTAATACCAGGTGGCTTTTTGGATTGATGCGCAATGCCCGTTCATACATCGTATCCGAATCCGGATACCGTTTTAATTCGTCATACACTAAGCCGAGAGCGCTTAACGCGTCGAGACTTTTGGGGTTAACTTGAATTGCGCGTTCCAACGCCATTGCAGCTTCCGTTGCCCGCCTCATTCTCTGTAATGTTAATCCATAGATAAACTCGATGCGGAAATCTTCCTTCACATTCTGCCTTGCGTCCTCGAGTACGCTGATTGCTTTTTCCATGTCCCCCTTATCAAACCAAACAGAAGCGACTCCGACCCATCCATCGGGATTCCATTTTGCCAGCTCGGTCACTTTCTTAAAATATACAACCGACATTGAATCATCCCGCTTCACGTTGGCAATCGCACCAAGCATCCAATACGGGCGCCAATCATCGGGGTATTGCTTCACCATCCCCTGAAACATCTCCTCGGCAAGCGGCAGCACCACCGAATCTTTTTCTACAAACGTGATAAACACTTTGCCGAACTCAAGCTGGTCTTCAATCGAGAGCGTATCTTTCGTAATCAAGGAATCAAATTGTTCACGTGCCTTCGCGTAATCACGTTTAAGGAGATACGCGTGCGCAATGGATGCACGGAGAACGACATTTTCAGGATGAAGCTCTGCAAGCTCATCATAGAGCTGCAACGCCGCGTCAACGCTATCCATCTCCATGTACAAATCACCTAACGATTTTTTGATGTCAAAATTCGTGGGATCAATCGTCAACATTCCCTTCAGCGCTTCTGCCGCTTTATCATATTTTTCAAGCGCGGTATAGAGTTGCACCATTTGAAAATAGATACTTTCATCCGGTCCGAAGCGATCGAGTATTTCTTCACAAACTTCTAATGACTTGAGAGGAGAAACCGCCTGCAGCACGTTCGCATATTCGTACCAGGTCTCCTGCCGAGAAGAATCCCGCCTGATAATTTCTTCGTATTGCCTTACCGCTTCTTTGAAATTGTACGAGCGGGTAAAAATCTCTGCAAGCTGTTCCCTGTAGGATAAATTACCCGGCTCTAACCGAACCGCGTTGTTTCCTGCTTCAACTGCCAGCTCATGCTTTCCAAGCAGGGAATAATCTTTAGCGAGCGCGAAATAGATTGCAGGTTCCTCAAAAAACCTGAGTGCATCCTGATATTCAAGAATTGCGGAGGCGTAATCACCCCGCTGGTCTAGCGTCTGACCATTGAGATACCGTTCTAATGCCGCATCGCGTAGAGAATCGGAACTTATTTCTTCTTCTTTAGTTGCTTCATGTCCGCCCGAGCATCCGATAATAATCTGCCCTAGTAGCGTTGCTGATAGAATAAGGATAAATAGCTGGTGTAACGTGGTTTTTTGCATAATTAAAAATATACCAATTTGAAAAGTGATTCACAAGGTTAGCCCCGAGTTATTATAGATGCGCTTTCGTTTTCTGCGCCGTAACTCAAATTGACTGTTTTTTTAGAAATTGTTTAAACGATTTCTAATAAGGCGTTTTGCAGGGGCTGTCTCAAAAGTACATTGTAGAGTCCGTTCCGCGAACGGACAAGTAGAATTCGAGACATTTCGACTAAACATTTGTCCGATTACGAATCGGACTCTACGTTCTACAACTTTTGAGAGAACCCCAAGACTATCACAAAACGAAACCGATTCATCGGTTTCAAAATATTGAATCAATTACGATGACAAACTTGAGTTCGTAATTTACAACACCGGATTGAGCAACATGCGTTCCTTTTTTGGAGACTTTGAAAAGCCTTTGCACATCCTATGAGAATAAAAGAACTTCGACTTCTGTACCTGAATGAAAAAAGTTTTTGAATGTTCATCGAAATGTAATGCTGGAGAAGTCGGTCAAAAACCCGTAGGGAGTTCTGGTCCCTTGCGGTTTTTAAAAGTCATCGTATAACAAAACAACAAGCGAATCAATGAGAGAGAAAAAGATAAAATTCTCCAAGTTGCAAGTCTGAGAAAGCCTTGATTCTATTTTTTGCAAGTTAGATTACACCTCCTTTTTTTTAGTTTATTTTCGCAATGAAATGAATTCATTATTGGCTCGGTTCTTGCAGAATACGAGGGAGCATTCAAAAATGTATCCTCCTCCAAAGAAATTCAAAACAATAAAATTTCTATTGACAGAAAAAACAATTCAGTATTAAACGAACGTTACTGCTATTCATACATAAGGTATTCAAATGAACAAAACATTTCTGCTTACTATCACGACATTACTATTCTCGGTTCTATGGTTAGCTCCCGCACAGGACACTACGCTTACACATCCTGATGAAACAAAAGCAGAGATCCCTGCGTTGGATAATTTCCATGACATTATCTACAAAATCTGGCATACGGCATGGCCCGAAAAAAACGTCAAGATGCTGGCTGAGCTTGAACCTGAAATACAGCAATACGCGAAACCTCTCATACAAAGTGAATTGCCGGGAATATTGCGCGATAAGAAAACCCTCTGGAAAGAAAATATTTCTAAATTTCAAAATATTATTGAGGAATATAAGAAATCCTCAATGCCGGTTGATAGTCAACGATTGCTTGCTTCAGCTGAACAATTACATACACAGTACGAAAAGCTCGTTCGCATTATTCGGCCTGCATTGAAAGAGTTGGATGAATTTCATTCCGTACTCTATATGCTCTACCACTATTACTTGCCGGAAAAAAATATAGAAAAGATTGTAGTTTCAACAAATGAGCTAAAAATAAAAATGGAGAACCTCGATAAGGCAAAGCTTTCTGAACGATTAAAGAAAAAAGAAACGATGTTCATTGAAGCGCGAACACATCTTTCAAAATCTGTGGTTGCAGTACAAGCTGTCGTAATTTCGAGCGACATGAAGAAAATTTCATCTGCCATAGAAACAATGCATTCAGATTATCAAGCGCTGGAAAAAGTGTTTGAATAATACCGGGACACAAAAAGCCGACATCTAAAAAAATAACTTAGAGTTGATCTCAAAACTCTAACGCCCGGGTCTGCCAACCTACGGTTCCTAGAACGGCTCATAGGAACTGTCCGAAAACTACCCAAGTGTCATTTTGAACGGAGCGAAGCGAAGTGAATCCGCCGCCGGTGGATTCACTTCGCTGCTAATGATATGTGTTTTTCTGTTTGCATTAAAAGTCCAAAAGAGACGTTTTCTTTACTCTCACCCATCCCTATGGGGCTATCTCAAAAGCGTAGATTTCGTTAGACTGCCGACTTTGTCGAGCCTCGCTTTAGCGGGAGCGGAGACGAAGCCTTTTTTTGGTGTCTAAATCACCCTTTCAGCCGCGGCGGACTCAGGGTGCAACTCTTTACTTTTGAGATAGCCCCCAAAACGAATGCCCGATAACCCGATGCAAGTTGGCGGGATGGATTGAAGTAAGGCGCATAGCTCCATATACAAGGGCAAGCAATTGATTGACCTCAGAATGTCAAACCGCGAGGGTTCTCGGACAATTTCAAAGACCCGTAGGGAATAATATTCCGCAAGGGTTTTCTCCGGCTCTTCTACATCTTATGTATTGCCTGCTGGAGGTTGCAGAGCAATTGTCGTTTCAATTAATCCATAACAACATTAGCTTATTTGAATCCGCGATTTTCAACTCTTTTATCAACAATGAGAAAATAGAGGGATAGATGTTACCATTTTGAAAAATGGACTTCTTTTTTGTCTTTTTCTTAATGTTTATAAGGCTTTT
>SCUC01000531.1 GCA_004322375.1 Bacteroidota bacterium | reverse complement strand
GCTTTACCCCCGCGAACATTTCCCTCGGCGGTAACGCTGGGAAATAGAGTCATTAACTCTTGAACATCTCGTACCGGCAAATGCTCTACCTGTGAGCCGCCATACGAAAAATTCGTGCTTGTAACGTCTTTTTCAATGAGAGGGCGCTCGGCGGTGATTTCAACTTCCTTAAACTCCACGGTGGAAGAAGTGAGACTGACATCTATAGTAGTTTTTAAATCCGGTCGTATCGTAACATCCCGATACACTGTAGATTGATACCCTATGCTCGTAAACCTGACGTCATACGTGCCGGCATCCAGATTGCTGATGCTGAATTTTCCTTCGATGTCTGTCGCCGCGCCTATGGATGAGCCGACAATAAGAACGCTTACGCCAACAATAGGATCATCGGTATCTTTATCCCGAACCTTGCCTTCCAATACTCCTTTTGTCCCGGCAATGCTTATTGTTGCAAAAACCAACATGAGAATAACAATATGGAACAGATGCAGTATCGCTACGAATCCTGCTCGTATCATAGCCAATCTCTTCTCACCCATGCTTATTTTGTTACCTCCGGCTTCATTTGAGGAAAGAACAGAACGTCCCGTATAGAATCCTGGTTTGTCAATACCATTGTCAGACGATCTATCCCGATTCCCAAGCCAGCAGTCGGGGGCATACCGTATTCTAATGCGCGCAAGAAATCCTCGTCAAGCACCTGCGCTTCTTCATCCCCTTTCGCTTTCAGTTTCATCTGTTCTTCAAAGCGCGCTCGTTGGTCAAGAGGGTCGTTCAGCTCGCTGAACGCGTTGCACAATTCATGACCGTTCAGGATTACTTCAAACCGCTCAACGATTCCCGGTTCCGAGCGGTGACGCTTCGCCAGAGGCGACATTTCTACCGGGTAATCCGTGATGAAGGTCGGTTGAATCAATTTCGGTTCTACGAACTCGCTGAACATTTCATCTATCATATTGCCTGTGTTCATACCAGGCGCGACCTCAAGATGAAGCTCTTTCATAATCTTCTTCATTTCTTCTTCCGATACACCGCGTAAATTTCTGCCCGTGTATTCTTTTATAGCGTCGAACATCGTTAGCCGTTTCCAGGGAGGAGTAAAATCAATTTCGTTGTTGCCGACAGTGCACGTTGCCGAACCGTTCACATCAATCGCGACCGTGCTGACCAGATGCTCGACAAGTTCCATCATCCATTTATAGTCTTTGAACGCGACATACAATTCCAGCATGGTGAATTCCGGGTTGTGAGAACGGTCCATCCCCTCATTCCGAAAATCTTTCGAGAATTCATACACCGCATCGAACCCGCCGACAATGAGCCGTTTCAGGTACAGCTCATCTGCTATTCGCATATAAAGATCAATATCGAGGGCATTGTGATGCGTTACAAATGGTCTGGCAAACGCCCCGCCGTACATTGGCTGTAATATCGGAGTCTCCACCTCTAAGTAACCCCTGGAGTCAAAAAATCTTCTGATAGAGTTTACAATTTTCGTTCGTTTGATAAATACTTCGCGTACCTTGGGATTGACAACAAGGTCAACATACCTCTGTCGGTAGCGCAGTTCCTTGTCCGAAAATGGGTCAAACACCTGCTTATTACCCTGCTCGTCAACCTTTTCTTTCACAATAGGCAACGGTCTCAAGGATTTTGCAAGAAGCTCTATTCTTTTTGCATGAACCGAGATTTCCCCCATTTTTGTGCGGAACACATACCCCTCGATGCCGATAATATCCCCTATGTCCAACAATCGAAACGAGTCATACGCCTCGCCGATATCATCCTTTTTAAGATAGACCTGAATCTTTCCCTGAGAATCCTGAACATGGCAGAACGACGCCTTCCCCATCCGGCGGATGGACATAATGCGCCCTGCTATCGAAACGTTCCACTGGGGCATATCGTCTGTAAAGCCGGAAAGGATTTCCTGCGAAAAATTCGTGCGGTTGAACTCGTACGGGTAAGGATTAACATTACGCCGCTTGAGCTCTTCCAGCTCTTCACGGCGGCGTTTCATCAGCTCATTGATTTCTTCCTGATGAGTCGTAGTAATTGATTGTTCTTGAGATATATCGGACATTTCTGGGATTAACTGCTTATAGATTTATAATATAAAAAGAAATGAATGGACGTACAAACGCCTGAATGACTATTTTTTTCAACAAAAAAGCCGACCCCATTTCCGGGAGCCGGCTTTTTTAACATTGCGATTGACGATTATTTCATTGAATCATTGTTACAAATTGTCAATGATTCATTCGTCAATTCGACAATCTTATTTCATGATAACCATCTTCTTCAAGTCACTGAAGCTGCCTGCGGTAATCTTGTAGAGATAGACGCCGCTGGGCAGGTTCTTAGCGTCAAACTCAACAGCCTGATAGCCTGCTTGCTGAGCTTCATTCACTAAGG
>SCUC01000530.1 GCA_004322375.1 Bacteroidota bacterium | reverse complement strand
GAGTCTCGGCACAACAGTTCCGGATGCTGAGATTGTCCCTTCAATTGTTCCGCTTGTTACTACCGCCGTTTGAATCTCGCTCCTGCTCACCGACGGGCTAATCCACGCAGAGAGAAGAAAGAAAAATCCTGTTATCCCTGCGGCAACAATACCCCAACGAAGAATTGTCTTTCTTCGTTTACGTGTGACGGTTTGTTCGCTGAGCGGTCTATCCATAAAAGTTTCAGGTTTTATGTCTCACGTTTCATGCCAATGAAAAATGCTGAATACAGAAAGAAAACGATATGTTTTAGGAAGGAGTGTCCGAAAATGAACGGTTGGTGCGCGGAATTAAAAGGAGATTGGTGATGAGTGATTTGTTTCTTTAGTGTCATTCCCGCAGGATTTTAGTCTACGACCTGTAAGGCGGGAATCCAATCAGCGTATTTTCGACCATTGAAATGCAAATGAAGGAAAAACAGAATACGGCGTTACACTATTGATTTTTAAGATATTTTTGTACATTCAGGCGGATAATAAATGGGTAAGTGAGGTAGGAAGGATACTTGTTAGGAAATAATTGAATACAAAAGGGTAGTTCTAAAAACTCTTTATGCTCGGTTTTGCGTCCACGCAGAACCATGAAATCAAATTGTATTGACCACTCTGCGAGGACTCAGAGTGGAGCGGATGGTAGTTTTTAGAACTACCCTAAAGTTAATATGATAATCGAAACATCTACATATGTTTACTAATAAAACGATAGAATTATTAGAACCAAGAATAAAAACTTCGATAAAACAACTTTTTGAATTTGCAACAAAAAATCAAAAAAATCCTAATGATATTGTTTTATATTTAGCAAATGCTCATTTTGACAAAGAATTACAAGTAGGTAACTTGACCGGGCATCTTATCGGGGAAGGTATTCGGGGATGGGATGATGTTTATCGAAGAGAATTTATTTATGATTACTTAAATAGTGGAAATAAATTATCTTTAGAAGGAATAGAACAAAATAAGGCAGATCGGTTAGTCAAATTTTCCATCAATCTTGAATTAATGATCTACGCTCATATTTGGGAAATTGACATGCTATTAAATGATTTGAGACAACTTGCGAATCTTGTTAGCAATAAAGTATACGAATGGGAAAGCCATGTCCCGGAAACCGGGAAACGAGAATTTATCAACGAATTTAGAGACATCTTTATTGAACATAACCTTGATATCGGTAACATATTAAAGGAGACATATCATAGCCAAATAAGAAATGCTTTTGCTCACGGGCAATATTCTTTACGCATTAAAGATGTCATCACTTTGCTAAATTATAAGAATAAAGATTATGAGGTACGTGGATTACCATACAACGAATGGGAAGTTCGTTTTATTAAAACCTGTCTTTTGTTTCACGAACTCCTTAATCAGAAAAGAACATTATTAGAATATTATGGGAAAAATTATCCCACCCTAAGTATCTGGATGCCGACAGAAAAACAAAATGAGTTTAAGCGTATTGTTCTTCATTGGCACGAATATAGCAAACGTTATATATTCAAACCCTAATCTTTATCCATATTTAAAGTAAAAAATAAAACAATTTCTGATAACTTCTAATTTATTATCATTGTTAGATTTTGTTAAAAAAATCAGAACTAAGTGCCATGCCAAAACATTTAGGGCTAAAGCCCAATTTATTCTCCATTTTCCCCACGACCTGAAGGTCGTGGCTACAGATGCTGGGATGAGAATTACTCTCAATATTTTTTTTCACTGATAATCCGAAGTTATATTTTTTGCAAATACTTCGAAGTATAAATCAATTGCCACGACCTTCAGGTCGTGGACAACAAAACTAAATTAACCCGGCTTTAGCCGCTAACTTTTCAAGGATTACCAATGCCCTTTGTCAAAATTTGGATTCACCTTATCTGGTCAACTAAAAACCGGGACCCGTTATTACCAAAAGAGATTAGAGAAAAAGTTTTCGAACATATCAAAGAAAATGCAAAAGATAAATCTATTTACATTGATACTATCGGAGGGCATATTGACCATGTACACACCCTTATTTCACTGAAAGGCGATCAATCAATTTCAAAAGTGGCAATGCTTTTAAAAGGCGAATCTTCACATTGGGTAAATAAAAATAATCTTACCCGTATGAAGTTTGAATGGCAGGATGAATATATTGCCGTTTCGGTAAGTGAATCAATTGTTGACAAGGTTCGCGCGTATATTAACAATCAGGAGGAGCATCATAGAAAGAAATCGTTTAAGGAAGAGTGCGATGAATTTATGAAGAAGTATGGATTTGAAGTTTTGGGCTAAAGACCAGTTGTTTTCTTATCTTGCCCCACGACCTACCTACGGTTCGTAGAAAAGGTCGTGGCAATTATTTCTTTCTTCATTGCTACTAACCATAACAATGATCATGTGTGCATAAAAAAATAACTCACAACGTAAGAAATAGGATAAGAGGATAACACTAGCCATACTACAACTCTTCACCCTTTACTCACCGCCCACCGCCCAGAGCTTCCCGCTCACCTCTTTCCCTGCAAAAATTCTTCGCACAATTTCACATCCTCTTCGCTTCCTAAAAACACGGGTGTATGCTGGTGCAATGAAGTCGGCTGTACGTTGAGAATGCTTTGTTTACCGTTGCTGGAACGCCCGCCTGCCTGCTCGATGATGAATGCCATCGGGTTGCACTCGTAGCAGAGACGAAGCTTCCCCTCCGGATTTTTCTTATCGCCCGGATAGGCGAAGATGCCGCCATAAAGCAGCGTGCGGTGCGCATCTCCCGCCATCGTGCCGATATACCGCATGGAATAGGGACGAGCCGTTTCTTTATCGCTTTCCTTTAAGTAATCAACGTAGCGTTGAAGCTCAGAACTCCAGTTGCGGTAGTTGCCCTCGTTCATGCTATAGATTTTTCCCTTTTTCGGAATCCTGATATTCTCGTGCGAAAGGAGAAACTCTCCTACGGAAGGGTCGAGCGTAAACCCGTGAACGCCATGTCCTGTAGTGTAAACAAACATCGTGCTTGTGCCATAGATGATGTACCCCGCTGCAACCTGATTGCTGCCGGACTGGAGGCAATCATCAAGCGTCCCTTTCCCCCCGGGAGAAATCCTATTATAAATGCTGAAGATAGTTCCGAGCGTGATATTCGCGTCTATGTTGGAAGAGCCGTCGAGGGGATCAAAGAGGAGAACATACTTTCCCGCCTTGTATTCGTCGGGGATGTGAAGAATGTCTTCGTTTTCCTCCGAAGCCATTACGCAAACATGCCCGCCATGATCCATCGCCTTATAGACAGTTTCATCGGCAAATTCGTCTAACTTTTTCACAACGTCGCCGCTGGTGTTTGTTTTGTGCGTTACGCCGAGGATATTGACAAGTCCCGCTTTACTGACTTCACGCCAGACTAATTTTGCCGCGAGCGATAAATCGTGCAGCAACCCGCTGAACTGACCGGTCGCGTTCGGGTACAACTGTTCTTGCTCATAGATGAACCGTTCAAGCGTCATGAATTTCTTCTGTAGTATCATTGCCCGTTCCTAATTGTATGAGAACATTAAATTGATTTCAAGAAATGTAGCAAATGGCGATTCGAGAAGCAAACTAATTTGTACTTTGTTCTTCGTACTTCGTTCTTTGCTCTTTGTACGTTATGCTTTGTATGAGTGATATTTTTGTAATAACGATATGTCATTGGTCATTATGAAATCCTAGGAGAATGCACGTAAGAAAATCTTCACCTTATAACCCACTGCTCACCGCCCACTGCTCACTGCCCCTAGCTCACCGCTCATTGTCCACTGCCCACCGCCCGTCGCTCAAAACGAAAAAAAATGCAATCGTCAATGAAATTGGCAATTGAGAATATGTTTTTGTCTTTTAGCCCATATCTGGCTATATTACGTAGGGAAAGGAAATAATTTCTCACCTGATGCTTAACATTGAAATCAAATAATTGATATGAAAATTGCAGTTTGTATAAACCACGTGCCGGATACGGAAACGAAAGTAAAAGTTAATCCCGATGGAACATCGTTGGATAACGCCGGCGTGAATTTTATTCTTAATCCGTATGATGAGTTCGCCATCGAAGCGGCTCTCAAGCTCAAAGAACAATTTGGCGGTGAAACGGTTGCCGTAACGCTCGGTGGAGATACGCACAAAGAAACGCTTCGAAAAGCCCTTGCCATGGGCATCGAGAAGGCTGTGCTTCTCAAGGATGCGTCCCCGCGCGATTCGTTTTCGGTTGCGCACGCCCTTGCCGAGGAACTGAAGCAACGCGCGCCGGATTGTGTGTTGTTCGGAAAGCAATCTATTGATTATTATGACGAATCGGTGCCGGGACTTGTCGCGGAGATGCTCGGTTATGCCTCCATTTCGACTGCCATCAAGCTGGAAGCGAAAGAAGGTTTGGTTACCTGCGAACGAGAAATTGAAGGCGGGCATGAAGTAGTCGAGGCGAAATTCCCCGTCGTTATCTCCGCTCAAAAAGGATTGAACGAGCCGCGGTATCCATCGTTAAAAGGAATAATGTCGGCAAAGACAAAACCGATCGAAGAAAAGCAACCCGCTCCGATGCCTTCAAAAACCGTTGTGGTCGCTATGCGGAAACCGGCAGCCAAGCAAGCAGGAAAAATCGTTGGCACAGACTCGACCGCGGTGCCGGAGCTCGTCCGATTATTGAGAGAAGAAGCGAAAGTTTTTTGATTTCTGTGCGATTTGCGATACGGGATGTGAGATACGAGCATGATGGAACGAATTGGGGACTGGTATGAAAAGTCCGTTGTATAGTTTCATGTTTCAAGTAAAAAAACTTGAGGCATGACGCATGAAACCTGAAACAATTTTTACTTTTTAATTTTGACTTTTGACTTTTGAATTGATATTGATATGAAAGTTTTAGCATTCGCTGAACAGCGAGAAGGAAAGTTTAAGAAAGTTGCTTTTGAAGTAACCCAGGCGGCGCGAACCGTTGCCGATAAGCTGGGAGCTGAGCTTGTTGCTCTTGTCGTAGGGACTTCAAGCAGCGCGATTGCTCCAGCCTTAGGCGGTTATGGAGCGACAAGGGTTATCGCGGTTGATGATGCACGGTTGCAGCTCTATTCGACTACGGCATATAGCAAGGTAATTGCAGAAATCGCTCAGAAGGAGCAGGCAAGCGTATTGTTTTTGCCGGCAAGCCAGATGGGTAAGGATATTGCCGCTCGAATCGCGGTGAAGCTGGATGCGGGCATTGCAGCCGATTGCACGGCGCTGAATGTTGAAAACGGCAATATCGTCGCGACACGTCCGGTATTTGCGGGGAAAGCGTTTCTTGACGTTACCATTTCATCACCGGTAAAAATATTTACTTTGAGACCAAACGTGTTTACAGCGAGCGCCTCAAACGGCGCACCTGCATCGGTTGAGACTGCCGCTGTTTCATTATCCGACGCGGATTTCTCGGTAAAATCAATCGCAGTGAAGGTGGCGGAGGGAAGACCTGACTTGACTGAAGCAAGCATCATTGTTTCCGGCGGTCGTGGTATGAAAGCCCCCGAGCATTTCAATTTAATCGAGCAGCTTGCCGATACGCTTGGCGGCGCAGTCGGAGCCTCACGAGCAGTGGTTGACGCCGGCTGGAGGCCTCACGATGAGCAGGTCGGGCAAACGGGAAAAACTGTTTCTCCTTCCCTATACATTGCATGCGGCATTTCCGGCGCGATACAACATCTCGCGGGGATGTCGTCATCGAAGTGCATCGTTGCCATTAACAAGGATAAAGACGCGCCGATTTTCCAGGTCGCTGATTATGGAATTGTGGGAGACGTGTTCGACGTTCTTCCCAAGCTTACCGAAACATGTAAAGCGGCATTAGGTAAATAACACACAATGGGAAAAATTCAGGTCGAAATATTAGGGCTTTCCACGAACCCAGCAAGCGGCGGGGCGTATGCCTTGATTCTCAAAGAAACAAACGGAACGCGCAGGCTTCCCATTATCATCGGGGCGTTTGAAGCGCAATCTATCGCTCTTGAAATTGAAGGGATTAAGCCGCCGCGACCGCTCACCCACGACCTGATGAAAACGATTATTGATTCGCTCGGTTCCGATTTGGTCGAGATACTTATCAACGATTTACGCGACGGAACATTTTATGCTAAACTCTGTCTCTCGCATCATGAAGTTGATTCGCGCCCCAGCGATGCGATCGCGCTGGCAGTCCGTTTCGGCGTTCCTATTTTCGTCGCGGAGAATGTTATGGATGAAGCGGCATTTTACCCGGAGGATGAAGAGAGCGACGCTTCTCAGAGAAGAAAAGAACCCCGTCTTACCAAAGTAGAAGCCTTGCGCGCACAATTGCAAGATTCCATCGAACGGGAAGATTATGAACGGGCGGCAAAGCTGCGGGATGAGCTTCGCAAGATGGAAACGCACGAGTAAAATTCCAACCCTCCATTTTCAAATCTCAAGTAAATCTCAATAAAGGTGGTTCCAAAAACCCGAAGGCTTGTGGCTGTCTCAAAAGCCAAGTTGTGTAGTAGTAGCGGGTCACCAGACCCGCAAAATGAACCCCCAAAAAGGGTTGATTTTGTAATCGGCTACTACACGTAACCCTTTGAGACAGAACCAACGAATTTAAATAAGGTTCACCACTCTGCGGGGACGCAGAATGTAGCAGACGAAGTTTTTAAAATCACCCTTCGCTATCTTATTATTTGGCGATTGGAGTTTATTTGGAATTTGAATATTGCTATTTGATATTTTTTCCCTGTATCAACTCCACCATCTCTCTGACTGCATGTTCCAATCCCACAAACACGGCGCGGGCAATAATTGCATGCCCGATGCTTACCTCCTCAATATCATCAATTGCTGCGATCGGTTGGATATTGGTATAATCGAGACCATGACCGGCATTGACTTCCAATCCTAAATCGCGGGCAAATGACGCCATAGCTCTAATTTGCTTGAGATGCTTGTTCTGCTCGGAACGGGTGTGCGCTTCTGCGTATTCTCCGGTATGAAGCTCAACCATATCCGCTCCGATTGCCTTCGCTTCTTCAATTTGTCCGCGGACAGGGTCAACAAAGAGGCTCACGGCGATGACTGAGTCATGCAATTGCTCAATGGTTTTTCTTACCTTTTTTGAAAACCGGACAACATCCAGCCCGCCCTCCGTGGTAAGCTCTTTTCTCCGTTCGGGAACGAGCGTGGCAAGTTCCGGCTTCACCCGCTTAGCAACGGCAACAATATCCGGCGCGATAGACATTTCTAAATCGAGTTTTGTGGTAATAGCTTTCCGGAGACGAACGACATCTTCATCGCGAATGTGTCGCCGGTCTTCGCGTAGATGGCAAACGATTCCCTTCACTCCGGCTTTTTCTGCAATAAGCGCAGCTGCGATTGGGTCGGGCAGTAACCCGCCCCGCGCATTTCGCACGGTTGCTACGTGGTCTATATTAATGGCAAGTCGCATACTATGGTTAGATAAGTTTCATTCAATTAATTTTTTTGGTGGCAAACCCACTCCACATTTAGTCCCCTCTTGCCTACCTACGGTTCGTAGAACGGCTCGTAGAGAGAGGGGATTGAGGGGCGTTGATAACGACGAAGCATTAAAATCACATTTATGGGAGACCAAATTGTTTTTCTGCATTACTTCGGTAAATAAAAAACTCCGCCAATAAAACTAAACGCATTGGCGGAGTAACTACTGTTCATGTAACGCTATTTTGGAAACCTTGCTTTGAGTAATTCAGTAATTAATTCGTCCCGGTTCGCGCGTGAAATTTGTCGCCCAAAAATAGCCAAGCCGGATACGCTACGTGCGTGCTTTCGTAATGCATGAACCGACAATGCGTTCAGCTCGTTGATGTACGATTGCTCATCTTCGGCAAGCAGCGCCGGCGGAGGCGCCTGTGGCGGCGCGCTGCCATTACCGATACTCTCCGGCTTCTCTTCTGTTTTCAAGCGAGCTTTTGGAGGACGGCCGCGGCGTTTTCCGCCAATCGCAGATGGGGGTTGTTCCGTTGTTTCTTTTGCAACGACAGCCGGCGCTTGTTGTTGAGACGCTTTTTCCTTTCTCTGTGTGGGCGGAGGATAAATCAATATTTCAACAAGCGCGTCAGGACGGGGAATGACATGCGAGGAGACTAATTCGCCGACGCGCTGCGCCGCCGCCGCTCCGGCATCCACCGCCGCTTGTACCGAGGCGACGTCGCCCTTCACTTTGATGGTAATCAAGCCGCCTTCGACGCGTTCCTTGCCGATAAGCTCCACGCGGGCGGCTTTTGTCATCGCGTCGGCGGCTTCAATCGCGCCGACAAGCCCGCGCGTCTCAATCAGTCCGAGAGCGTAATCAAGCATGAACATGTGTGAACGTTCTACTCTGGAACAATCGCGTTACGAGCGCTTGGGCAGAATCATTTCCACATCGGGATGCGGTCGCGGAATAACGTGTACCGAAACCAATTCGCCAACACGCTGGGCTGCAGCAGCGCCGGCGTCAGTTGCCGCTTTCACTGCTCCGACATCGCCGCGCACCATTACGGTAACGTACCCGCCGCCGATAACTTCCTTTCCAATGAGAGTTACTTTTGCCGCTTTGACCATCGCATCGGCAGCCTCTATAGAGCCTACCAACCCTTTGGTTTCGACCATTCCGAGAGCATCGAGTGAAATATCCGCCATGTAAAAAATCCTTTTGTTGTAATAATAAAATAATTGAGCCTGAATCAGGCACAGAGAATATAGTGAATCGGGAGCATTTAGTCAACAAATTCGTCTTGCTCCCGGCATTTTATTATTAGCTTGAATCTTTAGGTGTATTTGGCTATATTTTCTTAGATTTTGGCTGTGTAGCACCAATAACGGATAACAAATAACTGATAACATTTTCACTGAACCAATAACCACAAAACGCTATGCGCTTTCTACATCTTTCTTTCGTTCTTTTCTCTATTTATATTTTCTCTTCCTGTAACGATTCCGATGACTCCGGTACTCCGCCGGCGACCATTGAGCCGACACTTTCGAGCATACAAGCGCAGGTATTTAACGGCACGTGCGCGTTGACCTCGTGTCACGGCTCCGCGGCGGCGGGCGGATTGAATTTAACGGACGGAATCTCCTACGGTCAGCTTGTGAACGTCCGCAGCAACGGGGATGGAATCAATGTGCCGCCGTTTTACCGCGTGCAGCCGGGACAGCCCGATTCCAGCTTTTTATACATCAAGCTCACATCTCCCGCTCCGCAGCAAGGCGCGCGAATGCCCCAGGGCGGCGCAAGCCTCTCTCAAGAAAAATTAGACGCCATCCGCCAATGGATTTTGAACGGGGCGGGGAATGATTGAGGGGGCTGACCATGTTGTTATCAATGATAAAAAATTGTATTATCATTCATCGTGATACAGACGGATAAAATATTACCCAACAAACGGGAAAGGCTGTATAATTATTTTGCAGGAAAATTAACTACAGCAGAAAACCTTAACCGTAAAGTAGTTAGCTTTCAAGCAAACAAAACAGAACCGATCTATCGTTGGTTTAAGTATAAGGAAGGGTTCTCCTCAAGCCTTGTGAAATATTTCCTGACAAAGTATTCGCCTAATCCCGGAAAACTCCTTGACCCTTTCGCAGGAACAGGCACGGCGCTTTTTGCTGCGCAACACTTAGGATGGAAATCTTATGGTATTGAAATCTTGCCTGTAGGTATTTTCGTGATGAAAACCAGAGAAGCATTGTGCTCTATACCACTAGAAAAATTACACACGACAATAAATAACTTATGGAATGATTTTAGTCAGCTCCAAGATTGCAATAAACATATTCATCATATTTCAATCACAAAGGACGCTTTCCCGGAAGAAACGGAACTATCTCTTGACAAATATCTGACGTTCTGTGCTACTATCGAAGATAAAAACGTTCAACAGGTTTTACGATTTGCAGCGTTCAGTGTCCTTGAAGAAATTAGCTTCACAAGAAAAGATGGGCAATATTTACGGTGGGATTATCGTTCAAAGAGAACTCTCTCAGGGAAGCCGTTTGATAAAGGGGAGATAGAAACTTTCGAGCAGGCTGTTACCCGTAAACTGAACCAGCTAGTTCAAGATTTGTCTTCTCCACATTCGCATTCCTTGTTTGATCTTCCGAGCAATAATGGACATCAGCCAATTCCTCTTACCATCGTTGAAGGTTCTTGCCTCGAAGAATTACCCATGATGGAAGAAAACGTTTTTGATTTCATTATCACTTCCCCTCCTTACTGCAACCGTTACGACTATACAAGGACGTATGCTTTAGAGTTAGTATATCTTGGATACGACCATACACAAGTGCGCGATTTACGGCAATCTCTGCTTTCCTGCACTGTCGAGAATAAAGATAAAATTGACTATTTAAATCGGGTGTATAGTTCCCTGGGTAAATTAAGCATAGTTGATGCCGTTCTTTCTGTTTACAACAACTCAGAAGCGATGACCGAAACAAATGACATCCTCGAAGAACTGAATACGTTAAACAGGTTGAACAATAATAATATCCCCCGTATGGTAAAAAACTATTTTTTAGAATTGTGCTTTACTATTTTTGAGATGGCAAGAATAATAAAACCGGGAGGGTATTGTGTTATGGTCAACGATAATGTCCGCTACGGCGGCGAGGAAATTCCCGTTGACTTAATTTTATCAGAGTTTGCAGAAAAATTTGGCTTTAACGTTCGTGAAATTTTTGTGCTGCCCAAAGGGAAAGGCAACAGCAGCCAGCAAATGGGGAATTACGGGAGAACCGAAATACGAAAGTGCGTTTACGTATGGCAGAAAATATGAAGATTAATTTACCGATAAAAAATGCGACTGAATTGGTTACCCCTCGAGAAAAAACGAGAGCAGGATTTGTAGCGTTAGCATTAGAGAAAAATTACTTAGCTGTACCGTATGTAGAGGCGGCTAAGTCTTTAAAAACCATAGCATCAAAAGTTAAAGAACCAAAAGCGTTAATAAATGTTGCTGAACTAAGGATGGGATTGTTAACAGCCTCAGGCTTATCTGAAAAATCACTAAGCCATTTGACAGAAGAAGATAAAACAATTGCGATCAAGGGATTGATAGAGAATTTTCTCGATCCTGCTGGAGATAATTTTGTTGACGAACTCGTGTATCGTTATTTGCTGACAAACGGCGATTCGCTAGGTGGCAAGGCAAGAAACCTGGCGGGAACGCTTGGTGAAAGAAAATTCCTTAGGTCGTTATTATCTCTTTTCCATCTTTCCGGCATTGACTACCAGTGGCAGGATTCGGAAACAAATAAATGGCTGTCAAGAATAAATGATGATGGCACGATCGAAAAACGAATCAAAGGGGTAGCATGGAACAATGCTTCAGGAAACAGACTTTTAATAATGAATATGACTGTGCCTTTGGTAAAGAAAAATGTTGATCTCTCTATTTTAGATGGCACAGCCGATGAGCTAATAAAAGGGAAAAGATCCATCATTTATCATAACGAGCGGTATATTGCTTTAGGCGAACTTAAGGGAGGTATAGATCCTGCTGGGGCAGACGAACACTGGAAAACCGCAAATTCCGCTTTGGAGAGAATTCGATCAAGCTTTAGGAAGAAAAAATTGAAACCAAAAACATTTTTTATTGGTGCAGCTATTGAAAACAGCATGGCATCTGAAATATTCCGTCACTTAAAGAATAAAACTCTTCATCATGCAGCTAATCTAACAAATGATGAACAATTGACATCGGTTTGTAATTGGATAATTAACCTATAAAAAAAGTGCGACCCGCTTTCGCGAATCGCACTTTGAATATCCTGATTGTTGAAATATTAGTTCTTCGTTTTCCCCGTTGATGCAATTAGCCCGGCGATTTTCTTGGCTTCGGGGAAGAGCGTTAAGGCTTTTTGTAATTGCAAATCAACATCGCGCATCGTTCGGTACCAGCCTTCATCGCTCCAGATGCTGCGGGCAATGTACGCTTTCAAGCGCGAGCGGACGAATTTTTCATCCTTCTGGAACGAGCTATCTTCCAGCTTCAAATCTTTCTTTTCAACAAACTCTCTGAATTCCTTCACAACATCATCGGCAACGGTATAGGAGTTGACAAATCGTTTTACATCGGCGCCGTAGGTTGTTCGAACGGATTGTCCTGCCCCATCGAGATATTTCGCGACAAATTGATAAAACACGTCGCGGCGCATCATATTTTTCGTTTGCTCGGTCAGGTCAATCGGCTTGACGATATAATCCGGCGTGATGCCGCCGCCGCCATAGACGATGCGACCGCTGCCCGTTTTGTATTTCGGCTTCGTTGTATCGCTGGCGAGCGAGGAGTCGCGTTCATGCTCGATGTTATCTCCTTCTTCCTCGTTGCGCTCGAATGCCTCGTGCGTGTATTCCGATTTATCTTTTCCCGTATAGGAACGCTGGATAAGCCGTCCGCTTGGAGTATAATAGCGGGCGATGGTGAGACGAATAGCCGAGCCGTCCGACAAATCCCACTGTCGCTGGACAAGACCTTTGCCGAAGCTGGTTTCTCCGACAACCAATCCTCTATCCCAATCTTGAACGGCGCCGGAAACAATTTCGCTCGCGCTGGCGGAAGCGTGGCTAATGAGAACGATCAAGGGGAGCTTTTCATACGCATCGCCGGTCTTTGCAAAATATGCTTCATCCATACTGCCGACGCGGGATTTTGTATAGACAATTTTTCTCGGTTCCGCTCCTTCTTCAAGGAACAAGTCCGCAATTTTTACCGCCTCGTTCATGTACCCGCCGGGATTATCGCGCAAGTCGAGAACCAGTTCTTTCATTCCTTGTTCTTTCAGCTTCACGAGCGCTTCGGTTAATTCCTTCGTGGTTGTCGCGCTAAACCTGTTGATGCTGATATACCCTACTTCATCGTCGAGCATGATGGCAACGTCAAGGCTTGTCAGCGCGATAAGGTCTCGCGTTATTTCATAGACGAGCGGCTCTGGAACTCCTGTGCGCGAAATCGTTACCATCACTTTCGTGCCTTTGGGTCCGCGAAGCTTCTTCGATGCTTGCTCGGTCGTTATACCGATTGCCGTCGAATCATTAATTTTAACAATCTTGTCGTTCGATAATATTCCGAGGCGCGCCGCGGGGCTTCCGCCCATCGGTTCCGCTACGGTGATGGTATCGTTCAACGAAACAATTTGCAGTCCAACCCCCTGGTACGAGCCTTGGAATTGTTCGGCTTCCCGCTCGGCAATTTTCGGCGGCATATAGACTGAGTGAGGGTCAAGCTCGGCAAGCAGTCCGCTGATCGCAGCTTCATTCAGCTTGGAAACATTAACCTCGTCAACATAAAATTTTTGTGTAAGCGAAAGAACATCTTTGTATTTATTGAGCTGCTCAAAGAGCGTATCGCCGGAGATGACACGGTCAACCCCTACGCCGATGAGCAACGAAACAATAATCAAAGCGGAGGCAGTCCATAATGAGACTTGTCTTTTCATGATATGATTTTCCCTAAAAAACAACGTTATTTTGAATATATTCGATACTAATGTAGAAAGAACGAATGGCATTAACAAAAGTAGGAACACATCAAACGGTTAGATAATTCCCTCGTGCTTTTAGCGAGGGGGTGAGGCACAGAAAGTTTCAGGTTTCAAGATTCAGGTCACCCTCACCACCAGCTTAAATCCCTTTCCATGCACGTTCAGAATTTCAATGCCGGAATCGTGCTTTAGGTAGCCGCGCAAGCGGGAGATAAACACGTCCATGCTGCGGGCGGTGAAGTAGGAATCGTCTCCCCAAATTGTTTTGAGCGCGAGGTCGCGCTCCAGAGTCTGGTTGAGATGCTGGCATAACAGCTTGAGCAAGTCCGCTTCCTTCGCCGTTAGCTTTTGCTTTTTGCTTTTGAATTGTAATGTCTGCCTCTCGTAATCGAAAGTGTATCCTCCGATTTTAAAAACAGTTGTTTCCACTTGCTCGCCAACAGGTGCGACGCTTCGTTTCAGTACCGCTTGAATTCTCAAGCCAAGTTCTTCCATGCTGAATGGCTTCGTAACGTAATCATCCGCGCCTATTTTGAATCCTTCGATTTTATCTTCCTTCAACGATTTCGCAGTGAGAAAAATAATCGGGGTTTGCGCGTCGCGCTGTCGGAGTTCACGCGCAAAGGTGAAGCCGTCCTTCTTCGGCATCATCACGTCCACCAAGCATAAATCAAAATTCTCGCGGGCATACGCCTGTGTTCCCTGCTCGCCGTCGCTGCATAAGGTTACTTCGTATCCGCGTAATTCCAAATTTTCTTGCAGCATAAATCCAAGGTTCGGGTCATCCTCCAACAATAAGATTTTTTTTGCGTTCATCAATTACTCCGTTGCGCCGTTTGAGACTGGAAACGATAGCGTGATTGTTGTCCCTTTCCCCGGCTCGCTTGCAACGCTTGCTTCGCCATTATGGGCTTTCATCATCAGGCTTACATAGCTCAAGCCGAGCCCAAAGCCTTTTACATCATGACGGTTTCCGGTTGGTACGCGGTAATACTTATCGAATACCTTGCTTACCTCATGCTTTCCAATGCCGATTCCCTTATCGGCGACTTGAACAAGCAGCATCCTTCCCGAATTTTTTGTCGAGATACATATTTCAGGCTGTTCCGGCGAGTATTTATTCGCGTTATCCAGCACGTTGTAAATCATGTTGGTGAGATGCACAACATCCGCGTCAATCGTGGATTGCTCGGCTTCAAATTCGTATCTCAGCGTTCCCTGCTTCGCTTCTATCTGCAAGGCGATGGTTTCTACGGCTCTTGCAATTACTTCGTGAACGTCAACCTTCGCAATCTTCAGCTCGAACTCTCCCTCTTCCAGCACAGCCATTTGCAAAATTTTGTCCACCTGCGTTTTCATGCGCTGGTTTTCGTCTCTGATAACGCTGCCATACCGCAACACTTTTTCTTTCTGCTCGATAACATCGCTCCGCAAGATAGTTTCTGTTGCAACGGAAATTGTAGAAATGGGAGTTTTAAATTCATGCGTCATGTTATTGATAAACTCGACTAGCCGGACGGCAAATTCTTTTTGTTTGATAATTGTCCGCACTGCATAGACAAAGCAGAACACGAGCAACGAGGTGAGAAGAATTGTAAGCGCGACCTGAAATCCGATTTGCCGTAGCAAGAACATTTGCTGGTCGGGGAAATACAAAAGAAGCTGGTTGCCGCTGAATAAAAAGTCGCCGGGGAATAGCCTGTTTTTAAATTCCGATGAACGGAGCCGGGGAGAATAGCTTGCAGGTTGGACAATCTTCAACGAATCATTTCTCCCGTCGAGTACCCCGAACTCGTAAGGCAAGGCGATCCCTGCTTCCTTCAAGCTGAGACCGATGAGTGAATCCAGCACTTCGGGGCGGATGCGGCGTTCTATCGGCTCTCGTTCTGAAACGGATAAATCTTCTATCACTCTTCCGACCAGCTGCTTTTTTTGTTCAAACATGACATCAGGTGGGAAAATTCCTTCGGATACGCCGTTCGCAACGCGCATCGTGTAGGTCAAGCTGTCAACGTTGAGCTTGTAAAAAAATTCTCCTTGCGAGTATTTTGCACGCTTGATCCATCGCGAATACACTCCCGCGTTCATGAACGAATCCACAAGGACGGAATCTTCCCTGCCAACCGCATCGTAGACGCGAAGAAGCACCCTGCCAGGCTTTTCGAGACTATATCGAATCGAATCGTTCGAGAACCAGACGGGAGGACGTTCCATCCTGATGCCGGCATTCCTGATAACGCTATCCGGCATGAGCTTCTTTTCGATTGTCGTGTCAACATCAACATGAACGAAACGCATCGGGACATCCGAGGATGAACTGACAATGACCTTGAACACTTTCCCGGCAGTTTCAAGCTTCTCCAGCCGCTCTGCAACCATGGTCATCGCAGAGAATACGTTCTGGCGGAATGTTTGTTCTTTCTGCTTGATTGCATCGGAAAGCAGAACGTACTGAAGCGAGACCAGGCCGCCAAGCGATATGACCAATGCCGCGACCAGAAGTGCAAATGTTCGTTTGCGTAATTTCATGGTTCTAATGTACGAGATTTGAAGGAAAGAACCACGCTCATTAACATTCATTAACACAACATAACGTTTTTTAACTCAGAGAATCGAAACAGATATGGTATGTTGTACGTGGAACATGTACCACACGCAATATCCGTTCGCTGCGTGAGGTAATACCCTAGCCCTTTTCGAGGCTGTCAAAAAAGTAATATCGCGTCATCCTGAGCGAAGTCGAAGGATGAATTAAACCGAAAACAAGGCTTCGTCTCTCTACGAGCTGTAAGCCGCTCAGCTAGACGAAACCTAGACTTTTTCAGACAGCCTCATAGGGATGGGGAAAACAAAATAATTTTGCGTAATCATAACATCAACAATTTCACAGGAATTTACCATGAAATACTTTCACTATTCCTTTATTACTTTAGTTTTATTGTTTCTACTCTCACCGGCAGCTTATGCACAGAAAAAAGTCATCCGGGAAGGCGGACCGCAGATGTGGACTTCCGGCGGCGGCGACATTGTGGACATTCCTGAACTGGCAATTTTCATTTCTCAGGAAGGAGAAAAAATTTCCGTTACTAACGTCATGGATGTGAATGTCCGACCAAAAGGGTACGAAGACGTTGATATCCAGCTTGAAGACATTATCATGATGGCAAACGGCAAACGGGTGAAGAACCTCTCAGAACTTAAAAGTTTCTATGAAGATTCAAAACCGGGAACAACAATCAATCTCGGCATCAAACGGGGCGAGAAGATGTTGATTGCTTCGTTCGATAAAGCTGACCCTGAAAAGCTGCCGAAACGAAAAATGATAATCCGGCAAAGCGGCGATGAAGACTTTTTAGGTATTCCACAAGTCGGATTGTTCATTGCTTCAAAAGGAAAAAAACTTGTTGTCTCGGAAGTATTAGAAAATGCTAAAGAAGAACTCCCCGGAGCGGACGTGAAGCAAGGGGATGAAGTAATTAAGCTAAATGGTAAACCATTGGGTTCGTTCAAAGAGCTATCATCGCAATACGAGAAACTCGTTGTGGGTGATAAGGTTGAATTTATCATTTCTCGCTCAGGAAGAGAGCATACGATTTCGTTCAAGAAGCCGAAGGATGAGGGTGGAATGAAGGTCATTAGAAGGACAGTGGGGGAGTGAAAAACGCAGGAGGAAACTGAGTTATGATTCCCGGGGATTGTAGTTTTCTCGAACTCTTACTGTCAATTAGTAATGAAACGCAAGGTGACCTTTTGAATACATCCAGGATTTAAAACGATTATAGCAATTGCAAAATTAGTTTCCACATTAAT
>SCUC01000529.1 GCA_004322375.1 Bacteroidota bacterium | reverse complement strand
CCAAAAATCTGTTCCCGCGATAACGGTTTCATCGCTATTTAATAATGAGATGACGACAGAACTCGAAGGTAAATCGGTCGCGACACTATGCCATGTCATGCCGTAATTTGTAGATCGGTACAGGCTATCAAGCCCGCCGGCGAAGAGATTTGGTCCATCCCCTGAAAGAGCGAACAAATCCTTGCCCGAAGTGCCCGGCGTTTGAACCCATTGTGCATACGCGCTTCCCACAAGAAAAGTGAAGGAAATAACAAGAACATGGAAACGTAAAAAAAGCATCATAAGCTACTCCAAAACAAAAACAGGGAACAAATCGCGTGCGGGCGAAAATTGAACGTGGTATGAGAAAGAAACAAAAATCTTTGGGAAAAGCAAGAATAGAAACTAAAACAACAGAAAAAATCTGTCTTTATGCCATTCTAATGGGATTCAATCGTTGCTAAAAAAGTCTCAGGTTTCAAGTTTCAGGCAACCAATATTCACTCCACAATTCCATATCCCACATCCCATTCGAATATCACATATCCAGCATCGAGCAGCTACACCCACCCTCTCAGCTTACACGCCTCTGCAACTCGCGCAACTCCGACAACCATAGCGGCAAGACGGGGATGTACCTTTTTTTCCCGAATCGCTTCCTGCACCCGGTGATACGCTTTTGTCAATTTTTGATCGAGGCGATGATGAACAACGCTCTCTTCCCAGAAATAGGAGTAGCTATCCTGTACCATCTCGAAATACGATACAGTCACACCGCCTGCGCTCGCGAGAATATCCGGAATGACATGAATGTTCTTTTTATACAGTATCAAATCCGCCTCCGGAGTAGTTGGTCCATTGGAAAGCTCGCAGACGATCTTTGCTTTAATTCTCGGCGCGTTCTTTTCATCAATCGAGTTTTCAAGAGCCGCAGGATATAATATTTCCACATTCGCCTCCAATACTTCCTCATGAGAAATAGCCCTGGAACCGGGGAACCCGACGACGGAACCGGTAGTCAGCTTATAGGTTACTAACTCCTTCGGATTAAAGCCGTCCGCATTAAAAATCGCTCCCCGCGAATCGCTAACGGCTACTAACTTTCCGCCACCGAGAATTTCCTCATGCAAAAGAGCAGCGCGTTGTCCCGCGTTTCCGAACCCTTGTATAGCAAAATTCTTCGTCGGGTCTACGCCAAGGATGTTACATGCTTCGCGTACAGTCGTGACACCACCGCGAGCAGTCGCATCTCGTCGTCCTTCTGTTCCGCCGATTTGCAAGGGCTTATCGGTCAACACGCCCGGTTGGTGATGATGGCTAATTGTCTCATACTCATCCATCATCCATGCCATCGTCTGGGGATTCGTATAAACATCGGGCGCAGGAACGTCCCGGTCAATGCCGATATGCTCGGCAACTGCGCGCACATAGCCACGTGCAAGCTGCTCAAGCTCCCGTTCCGACATTTTTTTGGGATCGCATTTCACCCCGCCTTTACCTCCCCCAAGAGGTAAATCAACGACAGCAGTTTTCCAGGTCATCCATCCGGCAAGCGCTCGAATCGTATCCACCGTCTCATCAGGATGAAAACGGATGCCGCCTTTTGCCGGACCACGAGCATAGTTGTGCTGAATTCGCCAGGCATGAAAAATCTTCACCGACCCATCGTCCATCCGTACAGGAATAGTAAATTTAAACTCCTTCTGGGGCCAAACTAACAGCTCAATCGTCGCTTCGTCAAGATTTAGAAGCCTTGCCGCTTCGCGAACCTGCTGTTGCGTAACATCGAATGAATTATACGATTTCATAGCGATTTTCCTTTCTCACCGGCGGTATCCCCCGCCTGCTTCTCTTCATTATTAATATCCAGAATAATACGATACCAGCAATGTTTGCACATCAACGCCCTGTCAACGCCAAGCAATACTTTTTCCCACGGGCTGAGCTCGCGGCCACAGTGGGGACAGGCGTCATACACCTTAATCGTATCTCTCGACTCTTTATTTCCTTTCATTTCAATTCTCCGGTTTCAAAATTATGCCGTTGTGATTATGCCCGTTCATCTTGACGACAAGCGGTTTGGTGAAGTGCAAATGCCGAGTAAAGATTTTCTCTTCTACTGCAGGCTGCGCGCGCAGCCATTCCCAGTCAACAAAACCTTGATCGGTATGCGGATTGACGGTAAAATATCCAATCATAAACGCCGTCAAATTTTGGAAGAAGTGCGAGCCTTGAGAAGGCTCGACGGCAAAATCCTTAAATCCCGATTCTACAATCGCCTTTGCGCCTGAAATTTGGT
>SCUC01000060.1 GCA_004322375.1 Bacteroidota bacterium | reverse complement strand
GATGAGGTTCTTACTTGCACAAAATATAGCAGAGTAATCATAAGATAAAATCATGGATTTTAAGCTAAAAAGAGCAACTATCAAGGTACTCTTTAGGTCTCATTTTTGAGGTCAGAATAGGAATGGCTTTGCGGGTTATCAGGTAGGTTACAAGGTTACATTTCCCAACTGGCTAAAAATGATTCATATAAGTTGTTTTTGGGGATATAGCTATATCTGGAATGTAATAACAATGTAACCTCGTCTTCTCTTACAGCAAGTGGGATAGTAATAACAACTGATGGCAATCAAAAACAGGGTAGGGAGGGTGAGTGTATATCAAAGTTCCAAGAGTTCCCGAGCAAATATATTTTTTATTTTTTATTCCGGTCGCCTGTTACTTATCCATCTATGGAGGTAAGCAATCTATTCCTTTTCCAAACTAAATTATATTGAATATACCCACCCTTACCTACCCTGTCTTATAAGCTCGTTTAAATCAATATGTTAGCAAAGGGGGAGTAATGAAATTCTCACACCCACTAAACTCACACTAAACCCACCCTATTTCATATAGCTTTTTTCCATTCGATTTCTTTGATCGGTAGCCAATCTTCGTTAATGCAGACCCTAAATTTTTGTAGGTAGAATCTTTTATCTGAAAGCTCATATCCCTCAATTTTAACCGGTTGGCAATGGCTGTTGCCGTCATCCATTCCGAACTACCGTTACTTGGGGACAACAACGTGTATTGACAAAGCAATTCTTCTTCATAGCTGATAGTCATATATCGTTTGTTGTGATCATTAATAGACTGAATTTCTGCGTCGTCGAACCAATGACGTTCTCCTGATTTATACAACGTATAGGCTTGAGACATAACAAAATCTATGTTTGGTATCTTTGAAAAATCAAATGATTTCACCTCGAACGTTAGAAACCGTCTTGAACCTGTAGTGTCATTAAGAAACTCTGTTTGGTTTATTGAACCCACAAACGAAACTCGCCTCACAAGGTCATCCGTTAAGCGCTCATAGGGTCGGCGTACTTTGACTTTCGGTAACGTCATTAAGGTTTTCAAAGCACCTATTTCTGACTTTCGTAACGTTTCAAGCTCATCTAAATTGATAAGTAAGCACTCTGCAAGATAAATCAACGAATCTTTATTATCAGGGTTAATTGTTCCAATAAATTTGTAATTTGTGAGCGACTCCGGAACTAATCTGTTTAACCAACGACTTTTCCCAACTCCTTGCCGACCAACAAAGATTATTGCTGTGTGATTGATTGTATCCGGGTCAACAGCACATCCAGTCATTCCGATTAACCATCGTTTTAGACAATCCGCAAACGTCATCGTATCAGCTTGTTCAGCCAATTCAACCGAGGAAGCAAGTTGACTAATGTAATTGGTGGTTTGATCCCATTCTGGTAAAGCATTAAAGTAGGATGTAAATGGATCATATTTCTCTATAAAATCAGAATGTAATAATCTATTTAACGCATCAATCCCAATGGTCATATTTTGCTTATGCAAATCTCTTGCAATTGAGTTAAGTTCATAATCTGTGAGTGGTTTATACACCTCCTTATCATCAGCCCTTAATTCGAGGCGATCAGTAATAACATTCAACCGAAATTCATACATGTCATTAAGATATTGCTCGATTTTATCATATTCTTGTTTGCTGTGTAACTCACCATATCCAAGTTCTGCAAGTTTCTTTGCTGCTAATGAATAGTCTCCTCCACTTTCTAAATGTGTATATAAAGAAAAGAGATCGTACGATTTTTCTGGTTGTAAGTTCGGTGCATTTGATGAGAAAACATAGAAGTATTTCTTATCTTTTAATAAAGTTGCTGATATTCCTTCTTTTTTCCCCGGTCTTCGCCATCGCTCATTCTTTTCATCTTCGTCAACGTACTTCCACCCGTGTTTTGTCAGAAGTTCTTTGTGATCTGCTTTAGCATTGAACATGTCACCCGGACGGTTCCTTTTTGATCCACCATTCTTTTTAAGGATTAAATCTTTTTTCCCAATAAATCTTGTTAATGCTTTAGCACAGGATAGTAGAATTTCTCGTTCTTCTGGACTTATTTGTGGTACTGAAAGTAAATCTCGATTGCAAATGGCATAGCCCGGACTAGGATAGCATAGTACATACCCGCCTTCGCCTCGTGTTTCAATTAGCGTTTTTGATTTCTCCTCAGATTCCGCTTTTAATTCATCGGCAGTCGCTTCTCGTAGTGCAAGTTTTTGATTACCCTGAATTTCACTACATGAATAAAAAACATGATAGCCATGATTCATTGTTTGTTGAACGGGGAGTTTATCAATTAAACCGGGTTGTTCTTTTTGGACTAACGATTGCCATTGAGTAAATATTGAGGTAGCTTCAATATTATATTTCTCGTCGAAGTCTAATACCTCAAGGTTGTTAGAAACTTTACCACAAACGATTGCCATAGAGTAATTCTTTCCATTCCACCACGATGTAATCTCACCGGTTTGTGGCAAATTCTCTTGAAATGGTTTCCATTTTACAGATGGTTGTTTATCTTTTTTTATTGGAATAACAGAAAGCCCATTCTTTACATAAGTTAGAGCAGTTTCTGTCATGCTTTTTATAGAAGGTAACAATTTTACTTGCGATTGTTCCTTTGATATTGAGGACTCAGAAATATTCGGAGCACTGAATTCATTAGTAGCCTGTAGATTGTTTGACATTAATAAAGTTTTGGCTTGTATTTGTAACTGCGTGTATAATCGTCTTGAGGTTTCTCAAGGCATTTCCATCCGTGACTGGATTTACTACTGCACGAAGTGCGTAGAAATCAGTAACGAGCTTCTGAAGTTGTTCGGAATTAGTAAAGAGAAAGGTCGTTAATCCATTAGTGCGTTCGTGAGAAGATCACTCTAAACCTGATGCAATAAGATAGGCAGCAAGATAGAAATCTCTCGATGTGTAATTGTTGTTCATAATGATTATTGGTTAGGAAGTAGGAAGAAAGGCGGGAATAACGAAGGGATTAAGTTTTGTTTATTCTGCATTTGATCTACTTATCAATTATACTCTAAAGCTATCTTAATGTCAATAGCCTTCATCCGCGGGACGGATCTTAGGAAGGAACTTACTAAATAATTCTACTAAAAATATTTCAAATTGTCAATAGCAAAATCACCACGCATTTGCCACTTCGTCTCAAAATCTCTTTAAAATGACGCGATTTAAACCCTTTTGCAGAAAATCAAATACTAAAAAAGAAAGTTAGAACCGCGCGAAACGTGATGGATTTAAATATACTTTAGCTTGAGCAGTAGCTAAATTTATATTGCGGTATCGTTTGTACTTTTAAATCATAGCCCGGACCGAGCAACGATCCGGGCTTATATATAATAGAGTAACCATCGAAGCACTTCTACAAATAATCGGTGGTTCCGCCGTGTTTGAAAAAGTGGAAAATAATTCATATTTTAGATTGCATTTCAACAAAATCGGTAGTGTAGTCAGTTAAATTTACTGTGTCCATTTTGTGCCATAACTCAGTACAAATCTGTATCATTCAATAAAATCAGTAGCACTCAACGATACTCGACCTGTCGAAAACAGTTCAAATTCAACAAAATATACCTGCGCCAGTAGCTCAACTGGATAGAGCATCAGCCTACGGAGCTGAGGGTTGGGGGTTCGAATCCCTCCTGGCGCACTACAAAAAGGGCAGTTTTTTGACTGCCCTTTTTGTGTTTAAGGAAAGTGTAGCCAAAACGTAACCAAAGATTTGGTTCATTGTTAAGCTTATCTACAGCTTTTTGTAACACTTCATTCTTGTTATAAAAATTTTCTCTCAACAATCGCAACTCCCGCTTAGAAATCACAATTAATATTTTCTTCAAACCGTTGTAAACATTCTTTTATCCTTTTAACCATCACCTCGACATCCCAGGACTTTTCGATATAATCTATTGCGCCCAATTTACCTGCCGAGGCTGCTGATTCCGTGGAAGCGTATCCTGTGATAAGCACGACATTGGCAGAACTGTCATACAATCGTATTTCCCGGAGGACGTCAATACCGCTCATACTCGGAAGTCCCAGGTCTAAAAAAACGAGCGAGGGCTTATGGTGCTGGTACAGCAATATGCCCTGGGGACCATCGGCTGTAGAGTAAACGATATAATGTTCCTTAGTTAAAACAATACGGAGCAGCTCCAGGTCAAGCTCATCGTCATCAATTACAAGAACTTCTTTCATATATTTCCTTCCTTACCTGTTGCACTATTAATTCAATTAAGTCCGGGGCGCTATCGAAAATGCTTATTTGATTACGCAGAAGGCTCGCGTTCCGTTCGTATCCAGCGCTCCGGCTTGCCATGGAGGAGCAATTTTCCGTACAGCAGTACTTTCCAGAGAGCATACCGGGGAACAAAGAGGAGCGCTTTGAACAACAACTTATCGGCTTTCACTGCAAGCATGCCAACCAGTACATGCGTTACCCCGATTCCCCAAACAACCATCCATCGCCATATATATTCACCCGATGCTTCTATTCCCACGGTCCATAACAGCGCATGTGCGCAAAGAAATCCCGTAACTAAAAGAAGCATGTTCACAAAGGGAGGCATAACAAGGTCAATCACAGCATCGAGAAGCTTCAGCGAACGTTTCCGCAGCGCGCCCGCAAGCAAGCGGGACGCGTATTGTTTAATAACAGGGAACCTGCCGGTTTCCCACCGCGCGCGTTGGCTTTCGCTGTGTTTTGCAACCGAAGGCATAGTCGCAACGACCGTTGCTTCGGGAGCAAACATGACTTGAATATCATGAAAGAGAAGCGTCAAGCCATATTCGAGGTCTTCCGTTAATGAGAATGCTTCCCAGCGCACCGACCTCAACGTTCCGGTTGAAAAGCACATGCCGTTTCCCCGCAGCCCTGCGGAACATCCAATCAATCTTTTTCCAAGAGGCCGAACGACATTGTACAAAGTAAATGCCAGGCGAATTATTTCCGATGTCCAAACATTCGGCTGGGGAGCGACAACATCTGCAACCTGAATGACATGCGCGCCGTTCTCTAAATAATTATTCATGATAGTTAATATATTTTTCGATACAACGCTATCGGCGTCAATGACAACCACAGCATCATACTGTTGTTCCGATGTTAGAATTTGATCAAACATCCATTGCAGGGCGTAGCCCTTGCCTATTAATTGATTGTTCCTTCGTTCATGAACCATTGCACCGCACTGCCCGGCGATTGCCGCGGTTTGGTCGCTGCAATTGTCTGCAATGACATGAATGTCAAATCTACTCTTTGGATACTCTACCGATTGTACGCTTCGTAATGTCTTGCCAAGCGTGAGAGCTTCATTATGCGCCGGTATGATGACTGCAAAAACGCGCTCATGTTCAAGGTGCCGTATCTCTCGTTTCCACGCGAGTAACGCGAGGACACTTAAAGACGCAAGATAGGAAAACGCAAGCCCGAATACCGATGCAACCACTGTATCAATCCAATACAACATACGAGTACCCTACCGTTTTCCAACCGACCCGCTTTTTGTTGAAGATGGCGGCGGCGCTGAGAAGTAACCGAGAACATACGCGAACGGCGCGGTGTAATTAATGGCCACTTCATTCACGTAATAATTCTTTTCATTATCTTCATAACACTTCCCCGGATAGGAAGAGAGAGATTTACCTTCCAGCTGACTATTTTTATTCGGACCGCCGACTAACAGCCCTGGAACCGGGGCGTTCTCATTCAGCATCATTGAAAACTGATGATAGGGATGACGCACGGGATTCGAGCCTGATCCCGTAAGAAATGAAATGCCGAATGTATTTCGTCCGAGAAGATAATGGAGTTGCACGAGAGCTGCTTCCCTGTACCGTTCTTGGTTCGTCCGCTCGTACCCTGCAAGAACGCTGTTTGAGCCCCAATAGTATTCATCTACCGAGAGCGCACACCCGTAGTCGCTGTTTTTGATTTTCTGCAAAATGTTATCGCAGTAGCGTATCAACCTTGTGGTAATTGCGCTTTTTGCTTTATGGCTTTTCGGGGATTCGTTCTGTCCTTCCCTACAAAGTAGGGAGGGGAAAGGAATAAGTAGAAGTAATGAAAACGTCGTTTTCAACCTTCTACTGCTAGCAAAAAAATACATGTTATCGGTGGCAGCGAAGCGAATCTGCCTTAGGAGGAATGCCTTTAATTTTGTACTATATTAAAACTTCTGTCCGCCACGGCGAATTCACCCTGATAAATCGGGGTCTCGCAATCACGTTAAGGCTTTCGGCTGTTCTTTTATCGTTCAAGCAAAAAAATAATTACACCGTTTCCTGCACGGGTTCCGATTCGGCTGAAATTATGCCAGTGTGAATAGCATACCGAACTAAGCCAGCCGTATCATGGATATCGAGCTTCTGCATTAAATTGGAACGGTGGGTATTAATAGTGCTAATGCTTAAAATGAGTTTTTCTGCTATTTCTTTGTTGGAAAGTCCCTGGGTAATATAGCTCAGGACCTCGATTTCCCTTTTCGTTAACGGGGAAAGGGAATATGCTGGGCGGCGGTGCTCAGTCGTTTGTTGCGTGATAACTTTTTGAACCATGAATTTTGTAACCCCGGAACTGAAATACAATTCGCCGGAGGCTACAGTTCGCACCGCCGTGAGAATTTCATTTTTCTCGGCATTCTTTAAAATGTATCCGTCCGCGCCTGCCGTCATCATTTGAAAGACGTATGCCTCATCCTCGTGAATCGTGAGGATAAGCACTTTCATGTAAGGATGATTTTTCTTGATGAGCTTTGTCGCTTCTATGCCGTTCAGGTTCGGCATCGAAATATCCAGAATGGCAACCTGGGGCTTGCGTGTTTCTGCAAGATGAATCGCCGACTCACCGTCAACCGCTTCACCTACCACGAGAAATTCGGAGGTGATCTTAAACAATGCCCGTAATCCGTTGCGAACAACGGCATGGTCATCGGCAAATATTATTTTGATTTTTTTCATGAGGCTTCACGGCTGATAGGAATATCAACATCTATTCGCGTACCGGTTCCCGGTTGTGAGAAGATATGAAATATTCCGTTTACCAGTTCCGAGCGTTCCCGCATGGAAACTAATCCGAGGCCGCTTCCGTTTGTCCTGGCTCCCCAGGTTTTTGCCGGTTCTAGCCCTATACCGTTATCTTCAATTTTGAGATTGAGCATAGGATTGTTCCAGGAAACGCTGACCCGTGCTTTTTTCGCCTTAGAGTGCTTGACAACATTATTAAGCGCCTCCTGAGTGATTCTATACACAGCAATTTCTACTTCGGCTGAAAATCGTTCATATAACAACCCTTTCGCATTAAAGTAACAGCGAATTCGATACGTTTTCTGATAGTCCTCGCAGAGCCGCATCAATGCAGTTGATAGCCCGAAATCATCAAGCGTCGAAGGGCGAAGGTGCATTGATAACCTTCTCACATCAACGACTTTGTTGTCTATCTGCTTCTTCATTCTGCGCAATTTATTTTTCACCGTTTTGTTCGACGCGACCTGCTCTTCCAGTAACCCGATAAAGAGTTTCATTCCGGAAAGCCATTGCGTAAGGTCATCGTGAAGCTCGCGTGCGAGGCTCCTTCGTTCTTCTTCCTGCGCTTCCACAACGCGTTTGGTAAGAGCATGTAATTGCTCTTGAAATTTCTTGCGTTCCGTGATGTCCCGCGCAATCCCGAACGCGCCAATCACGTTGTTATTATGGTATTCGGGTGCGGCAGAGCATTCTGCGACAAGATATTCTCCCCCTATGGTAATGACTCGAAGCTCGAACACTTCAGGAGTTTCACCGCGCAGTACCCGCTCATAGATTGCCAGGGCTTTCTCTGCGTCATCGGGATGAAGCAGTCCTTCAAATTGTTTGCCAATCCATTTCTCTCTTGTAAAACCGGTGACAACCTCAAACATGCGGTTAAGAGATTTTATCGTTCCGGAAGCCGATAGCGAATAAATCATGTCTTGTGCAGTCTCAATAAGAATCCGGTACCGCTCCTTCGACCTCTGAACCGTTGATAACGCTTCACGGTATCCTGTGAACGCCATATCGAACGGCGATAAGCTCTGGGCGAGAATCGTACATGCCGATTGAGTTAATTGTTGATACTGCTCCGGCAAGCCGGAGGCTTGAATCAGTTCTTCGAGAATTTTTTGGTGAGCGATGATAAACTCACTGCTTCCGCGGGCGCCGGCAATAGCGTTGCGTCCTAGCTCATACGCGGTCTTAAGTGCGGTTTCGCCGCCGCCGTTAAGATAAGCTTGAAAAATAGTTTGATACTGTTCGATGATATCGGATGCAGAGGTTTTCATCTGTCAACTCCCAGATAACGAACAACGAGAACAAGGGCGTCGTCGGTGCCCTTTGCATAATTCGAACAAATTCTATCGGCAATGATTTGCGGCGGGTCTTTGAGGCTCCACTCCCTGGCAAAACCAACCTGGATGCCGTCTGTAGCAAAAATAATGGTATCGCCCCGCGTAAGAGGCATGACAGAGGCATGCAGCAGAGGAAGATGGTACCCGATGACGCCGCCTCTCATCAAGAGATACTCATGAAGGGGAATAGATTGCTCATCAATCCGGGTGAGGAACGTTTCGACATTTCCTACAGCCAACCAGGTAATTGTTTCATCCCTCGCATCTATCGCAGCAAGGCTCATAACGACTCCGCGCGTTCCTTTCAGCTCTTCATGACACCTTTTAATGAGAGTGATGACTGATTGTTGTGGTTGTATTTCCAAAGTTGAAATCGCTTTTTTCGCTGCGACGGCAGCTTCATTTCCATGACCAAGCCCGTCCACAACTCCGATGAGAACGCCATCGTTATACGACGTAATAGTAAATTGATCTCCGGATTCTTTTTGACCCGTTAACGTATAGGCTGCTGCTCCCCATTCGAGCTTGACCGGCGAAAGAAGCTTCTTTTTTTTCACGTGTTACCCCTGCCGGCTCTGTTGCGAGTTCCACTTTCGTATGGTAACAACGGTGCCGTACCCTGACTGAGAGATAATCTCAAACTCGTCCATCAACCTTTTCGTGCCGGGCAAGCCGATGCCTAGGCTTCTTCGTGACGAATAGCCATCTTGCATGGCAAGCGCAATGTCCGGAATTCCCGGACCTTTATCGTTCGCAATAATTTCAATGCCGCGCCTGTTCCCCTTCTGTGCGATGCGCATGACAATTTCTCCCTCCTGGGCGTATTCGATTATATTGGGCAAGCTCGGAAATCGCCGTTGCAATTAATGTAAGGTCGCCCGGCAAAAAAACCGAGTTCGTTGGCAAACATTCTCCCCTGTTGTCGCGCAACTACTATATCGGCATCGGAATTAACCTCAATATGAATTTCATTTGACATTGTCGGTTTCACCCTTTGCCTTTCCAAGCAAATAAGCAAGTCCTTCCTCGAGGTCCAGCGCCGTAACAACATCTTCTAATGTTAAGCCAAGTTGAACCATTGCAAAAGCAACTTCGGGTTGAATACCAACGATAACTGTTTCAGCGCCTCGTAACTTTAGCATGTGCGCTAATGACCGCATTGTGCGCGTAGCAAATGAATCCATGACATCAAGCACGGTGACATCCACAATAACCCCCCAGTGAGCGAAACTTCCCCACTCTGTGAGCAAGCTCTTCTTGAAGGTTTATTAAATCTGCGTCGCTTAACGCCGATTGAATGGAAGCTATGAGATAATCACCCTGCTTTAAAATTGGAACTTCCATAGTGTTTTCTGTTAAAAGGATGAAGTGATAGCTAGCAGAAGCCGCTACTCGATAGTAACAGTTACTTTATATCCGAGCAGACGTTCTGCTTCTTCAATACCGCCCTGTAAATCTCCTACCGTTTTCATCTTTCCAAGGTCAACTCCAATCGTAACCAGAGTTTGAGCGATTTCGGATGATAGCCCCGTTACAATCACTGTGGTTCCCATCAATCGTGAAGCTTCTACGGTTTGCACCAGGTGGTTTGCCACGTTCGAGTCAATGGTGGGTACGCCTGTAATATCAATAACGACGACCTTTGCACGGTTGGCGCGAATGCCTCGCAGCAGTTGTTCCGTAATCTGTCGCGCTCGTTGCGGGTCAATGACGCCAATGATAGGAAGAATAAGCAATCGTTCTCGAACCTGCAACACCGGCGTAGAGAGCTCTCGGATAGCTTCTTGCTGTGACGGATAATGCGTTCACGTTCTTGCACGAATCCGACAGCTACTGTATTTGCAATTCTGTTGGCGGCAGGCTCGTACGCGTCGAGCACGCGGTTGAGCAAATCAAAATTCGTCTGGTATTTCTTGAAGAGCGACCGGGCAAGCACGTCGCGTAACAGCAAAACGATTCCGACAACTTCTTGCGTTTCCACGCCTCTCGGAATAATACGTTCTGAAAGACTTCGCGCATATGCCTGCAGCGCTTCGATGCTTCCCGTTTCAAGCACTTCAACATAGTTATCGAACACCGACGTTGCTTCAGCGAAAATTTCTTCTTTGGTCATTGCTGTCAGCAATTGCGCTTCGGTAATACGTCGTATCCATTCTTCGCGCAACTGTGTTCGATTTTGGCGAAGGTGGGCGACAAACTCGCTCAGAAGCGCCGACGTCGCTTCCGGCACGACCTGACGCGAAGTATGCTGCGCGGCAGGTTTCATTTGTTTAGACATAGTTCTTTACCTCATAGGTATTGGTTAGTATAGGACTATACTTTAGGCATCCATTTGTTGAATGGAACGCGTATGTACGGATTAAACTCATTTTGAATGTAAGGTGTGCTCAAGAAACTGTATGATTCAGCGTCAAGAAAATTCTTTACCTACGTAAAGCAAAATCATTACCCTTCTTCCTGAATAGCTTTATAATGAGGGATAACGTTTGATAAAATAAGAAAAAAGTTACCCTAATAGCAATAGAAAATTATGTGTAATTTTGATACTAGAGTGTTTTACTGATATTTTATAGTCCTTATTTATAAATTCAATGCTTTTACTCTAGTTTCACCGCTTTACGAGTACAATTATACAATCTTGATAAGCCATATAATATTGGACCTTAGCGAGTTGCACAAAAGTACTACCAGTTGACCCCGAGGTTAATCAATAGTTGCTATTGTTATCCATGCTTATGGCATCATCATGATCGGGTGAGGGGTTTACCCATCCCGCCAGCTTGCATCAGTTTTTTGGACGTCTTATGGTCCTTCCTCCGTTTGCAGGAAAGAGATTGGTCAGAGTATTGAATGATGAGCCTGCAAGCTTTTTTGGTTAGTAACTGAAGTTACTCAAACCTTTCTTTTATTGTCATTCCTCTTCGAGTCTTTGACCGAGCGTTTTTATCGGCTTGCAGGTTCTGAGAGGTGGGGGGCGAATCTCTCCCGGCGCACGACTAACTTACAATCGTTCTGTCAGCCAGTGTGCCATATCAGAAAGACTTTGCTCACTGATTTGATGCGCCATCGGGTATTCTTTATAGACAAGATGAGCGTTTGGCTGTTCGAGTAACATCCGCGCTCTGCGTCCCATGGCAACGGGAATAACCGGGTCATGAATTCCATGAGCAACGAAAAAGGAAGTGGTTCCAAGTTCATTCCAACGGAATTGCAAATCGGTTCCTTCCGGAATATAGCCGCTGTTCGCAATGACGCCAGCTATCTCCTTCGGCCGTGTCAGCGAGAGCGCATACGACATCATCGTTCCCATGCTGAATCCAAGGAGAAAAATCTTCGTTGCATCAACAGGATAGTTTTTTTTCACGTCGTCGAAAAATTGGCAGAGCCTGGTATAGCTTTCTTGAAACATGGCGGGCTCCGGCTTTCCGACTTCAAGAATATCGTACCAGGTAAATCCGCCGCCGTAGGAAAACGGAAAGGGCGCACGTGCGCTGATAACAAGGAATCTATCGTCTAAGTAATCGGCGAGACCGAATAAATCCTGCTCGTCTGCTCCCCTACCATGGAGCATAATAAGAGTCGGGTGCTTTTCTCCAGCAGGAGCGCCCGGCATTTGTACGATGTGGTGTAATGTTGTCTCGATTCTGCTCATATCTTAGTATTTCCCGATGGCTGAAATTTTTTTGATAACCTTTTCAATCCTTTTTTTCTTTGATTCTCTGTCAATGTCCGCCAGCCGCTTCTTCAATATTGTTGAGAATTTCTTCACGTTCGTAGTATTGATAATCGGTATCGCCTGTTCCGCATACATCGGCAGTTGATTAGCCGGGCATGTTTCTAATTGTTCGAGCAAAAGCTGGAACGCATTGGCTGCGTATTCCTTGATTGAGCAGAGCTTGACCATGATGCCAACGGCATGGTCTCTTGTTATTACCGAGCCGATGTTCGCCGCAGCAATAATTTCCGGCAACGCTTTATAGAGAGCCTGTGGTTGTTCCAGTGTGAGGGAATCGAGCGCAGTCATTGCTCCCCATGCCAGGCGGTTGTTCTTGCCGCGAATGAAGGTAAGAAAAGTATCATAATAGGGAGCGATGAGCTTGGGTTGAAGGTAACCGATTTCGTAGAGCGTTTTTATGCAATCGCTCTGTAAATTCTTATTCCTGTCTGAAAGATGCGCGACAAGTTCTTTAACGGCGTCCCTATCATTTTCCCGGACGATTGTGCGCGCAAGCTCTTGGTTTGGGGTTTCGTTGCGAATGCCAAGCGAGGTTGCAAGTTTGTCAATAACGCTCATTGCGTATTGTTCAATGGATTCAACATTCGTTACCCAATCGGTTGTAATGAAGATTCAATTTCTTTCCTGTTTTTTTCATACCACGGGGGTATTTTGAGGTTGTGACCTAATTCCTCTTTCGTTTCGTCAACCATCATTCCGGGATTGAGAGTTGCGATTTCCAGGATGTGCCCGTCGGGGTCTTGAAAATAAATTGACTTGAAGTAAATCCGCTCCATGACCGGCGAGACCGAAAAGCCCGCTTTCAGGAGCTTCACGCGCCATGCAAGCTGCGTTTCCGGATTATTGACGGCAAATGCAAAATGATGTGTCATACCGGTCCCAAGCTGAGCGTATCGCATCTTGTCAGGAGAGTACCCGAAAT
>SCUC01000528.1 GCA_004322375.1 Bacteroidota bacterium | reverse complement strand
ATCTTCTTTAACGCCGATAGAATAAATTTTATTGCCCGCAACAACAGGAGAACTCCCGTCTTCAATAATAGTAATTCCAATAAAAGTAGCAGGCGCTTCGAGTGTCTTGCTTTGGAGTAAATGGCTTTCGGCGTACATATAAATATTTGCAATTGTATTGTTCAGAGTCGAATCTGTATTCGTTCTGATAGCTTGAAACGTACTGGCAATATCCATATCAAAAATAATTCCCTTCGCGCTATCGGTTGGATGTCCGATAATATTTCCACGAATTACTCCGTCGGAAAAGAACTGAATACCCTTAAAGCGCTTATCAGAGTTTAAATTGCCCCCATCTATATTCTGGATGGTATTATTCATAATGAGATTATTATTTCCTGCTTCTGTTTGGAATACTATGCCCTTAATATTATAGAGAATCCTCAAGGGAGAACCGCCGCACACCGGCGCTTTCCCGCCGATATAATTCTTTGATATCGTATCGTTGCTCGATGCTGCTGCATTAAATTCTATTGCGTTCAATTGACGGAGCGAGTCCGTCCCGTAAAAACTATTCTCGTGAATTAGCCAATGATTTCCCTGCGTGCTGTCAACCCATAGTCCTGTGCATAGATTGATGAATTCATTCCGTACAATGGTTACATTGCTTATTCCCGCTTCTCCCGTTGCAGAGACCCCAACGATATTATTCCAGAATTCTCCGGCACTTTTACGAATAATATTGTCGCTAATGGTGATGCCATCGTTCGCTGTTCCGGTTGCTTTGATGAAGATAAGTTTACCTTCACCTCCGATTGAGTCATTTCCCTCTATCGTACAGTTTCGCGCTGCGAAATTGTTTACTCCATTGAGAACACCCAGTACGTTGCCACCGTCGTAGGTGTTCACGAACCGGAGATATCTTCCTTCTCCATCATCGCTGCCGTCAATCGTTACACGGTCTGCGCCATCAAAGCGAACCATCCCGTTCAAGCTATCAACATAGCCCGAAATCACTCTCTCGCTGTTTCCATCAGGCATGATTGTTACCGTGTAGCCGGTTCCGCTATATTCCGTCCATTGACGCAGCGGATGTGTCCCATCTTCAGTTAAGTTGGAAGAAATATGTGCAATAAGATTGCCCGATAAGCCCAATGTATTGATTGCTTCAAATAACCCTCCCGTACCCGTCAACGAAGCATAGGTTTGCGTTTCCCCGACGCCGACCTGCCCGGAAAGAGCTGAAGTTGAAGAAGTTGTGATGGTTTCAGGATTTCCCGTTGCCGGGCTTGAATTATATGATTCGTTTCCCCCTGCTCCGTTGTATTCGCACACCATTACCCTGTAATCGGTACCGGCTGTCAGCCCTGTTACCATAATGCCGCCCGGATGCTGTGTTCCATTATAAACACAATACCAGCCCGATGAGCCGACCTGATCGCCTGAACCGAAAATTGTATTTCCGGTATATGTTGCAGAGTCATCCGGCATTACGCTTCCTGTATTTCCTTGCTTGATAAACACTGCGCGGGCATCTCCGTCCCCATCGGTCCAGTCAAACGTGAATTGTGTTTCTTGAACCGAGGAGGAACTGATGTTACTTGCTTGTGTTGACGGTGAGTTCGTTGATGCCGCAAGAAAGGTATAGGGAATCTGCAAGGAGGTATCTGTTGCCGTCCCCCGTACCGTTGCATAGTACAACGTGCCTTGCGTCGCGTTTGCGATAAAGACAGAAGCCACACCGTTGGTATCTCCAACGCGCCCAACTTCTCCGCTCGCCGTTGAAATGATGAGCGAATCAACCTGCGAACCGATGTCCATTGTGCTGAAGGTGAGCGCGCCGTTCGCCGTTGCCCACACCTTGAAAACGTCTCTATCGGTTGCTGCAAGGTTCATCTTCTTTGTAATGAAACACTGCGTCGCCTGCCCGATTGGAACTGCGTACGCGTAAGTCGTATCATCCGGCTCATCCATCCCGCGAATAATCGAAGGCACATCCATCGGCTGCTGCAAGTGGTTAATTGCCAGCAATATTGTATCTGCGGAGGATGGAGTCGGCGTTGAGCCGCTGTACAACCACATCTTCGTGAGTTCCACGAGCCCATCCTGCCCCGTGCCTGAAAAATTGGATGTGATGTACGTATAGCGGATGTTTGTCGGCAGAGGCATCGAAGCGTTATAGCTCGTCCCGCTGCTGATGCCGGTGATCGTGTTCGTGGTTACGCCGTTGCAGTTCACATCGAGATGATGCGGAGACGGATCCCACTGAAATTGATTTTCTGCTCCCCCGAACATATAAGGAGCGGGAACACTCACGGGTGGAATTCCGGGTTTTATGTACGGATAGCGTAAGTCACGAACCGCCTCGCATTTTTCATTCACCCCGGGAATAAATTGAAGGCTTCCCCCGGTATGATTGCTTCCCCCATGCGGCGTTCCTGTTGTTACCACCCTCGCAACTCTGTGCCCGCTCGATGATGTTTGGTCAACCCAGTTCGTTCCGCGCCCTCCCGTAGTTCCGTCAAATCCGCGCTGTAAATACTCGCGAATTTCCAAGCCCCCCATCGAGTGACCGATGAGAACGACTTTATCAGTGTTTTCAATATCTAGCACAGCCTGAATCATCGCTTTGAGCGCGACTCCTTGCTTCATAATTGCCGATTGGTTGCTGTACTTGTGCGTGGTATGACCCGCTTCCGCGAAATTATTGTTGTCATAGTTCATCACGTACAACCGGGTTGGCGAGGGATTGGTGTTTCCATCCCTCCACCCGATTGGGTAAACATCCGTTGTGGTTAATGATGCAGTCATTGTATCGCCATCATGGTTAAGGCAC
>SCUC01000059.1 GCA_004322375.1 Bacteroidota bacterium | reverse complement strand
CTTCTGCCATTCAGCTCGTTAGCATACTGTTGACATTCTCCTGGAAAATCTTCCACGCGTGTGGCGACGAGATGATTAGGAATAATATTTTTCACCTGCTCAAACCAGAAGTTTGAAATTTGGTTCAGCACTTTACCTTTCAATGGAATTGGCTGCGGCATAATAACGTCGAACGCGGAAAGTCTATCGGTTGCGACAATAAGCAAATGCTCGCCCAAATCGTACATGTCGCGAACTTTGCCGCGCTTGAGAAATTTGAGATTGGGAAATTCAGTTTGATAGATTGCAGTGTTCATAGAGTACATTATGTTTTTGTTGATGTTTCAGGTTTTATGTTTCACGTTTCAGCTATAATCAAGCATACTTATTCTTTTAACGAGGTATGGTCGTGAACAACTTTCCAGCCATCGGGAAATTTTCTAAGTACGAGCGTGAACAAACCTTCCGGGCGGTCGTTTTCACGAACGAGTTCCCAGCGACCGAACACCCAGACAGATGTTTCAGAAAGCATGTTGAATTCAAGCTGAGAAAATTTTAGCGTTCCCATCTTCTCGTTCGTATTGTATGACGCTTTGTATTTTTCAAACGTAGCGTTCCAGCCACGCTGTGTTTTGCCGCCGCTCGTGAAAAGCAAGCTGTCCGAGTTCCAGTACCCTTCCATGTAGCCTGCAATATCGCCCTTGTTCCAGGCTGCTGCTTGCTTCATGAGAACGGCTTCAATTTCTTTGGCTTCTTTTGTTGAATCTAAAGGTTGCGCGAACGCTGCAATCGGCAGCAACAGGAAATAAAGAAATAGTACTTTGTTCATTAAAGATTCTTTTTTTGTTTTCATTTTTTGTATTCCATCTAGACCTGATTAGCGAAGGGTTTCAGAAATGTGATATTGTCATTCCCGCGAAAGCGGGAATCCAGAAATTCGCTCAAAGTCGAGCCGTGCTGATTGGATACCTGCCTTCGCAGTATGACAATACGCTTTTGAGACCACGCACAATATCAATTCAGCGCGACAGGCTCAAGAGTCAAATCCTTCATCACGCCGTTATCTCGTTCACCAATTTGCTGCCGCCACATAGCGTAATACAAGCCTTTGAGTTCCAGCAATTGTCCGTGCGAACCGGACTCAACAATTTGCCCCCGCTCAAGGACGTAAATTCTATCGGCGTGCAAAACCGTTGAAAGGCGGTGAGCAATCAAAATCGAAATCATTTCTCGCCGTGTGGAAATATCCCGTATTGTGCCGGTAATTTCTTCTTCTGTCAGCGAGTCGAGCGATGAAGTAGCTTCGTCGAATACGAGGATATTGGGTTTTCTCAACAACGCTCTTGCTATCGAAAGCCTCTGTTTTTCTCCACCGGAAACTTTCACCCCCCCTTCGCCGATGACCGTATCCAACCCTTTCTCTGCGCGCGCAAGCAGGCTCTGGCACGCAGCTTTTTCCAGCACTTCCATGCACTCTGCATCCGTCGCCTTGGGGTTGACAAAAAGAAGATTTTCTTTGATGGTGCCGGAAAACAGCTGCGTATCCTGCGTTACAAATCCAATTTGCTCTCTCAGTTTATCGAGGTCAATCTCCGCGCTGGATGCAGTATTATAGAGCACGCGACCTTCCTGCGGACGGTACAGCCCCACAAGCAGCTTAACAAGCGTTGTCTTTCCCGAACCGGAGGGACCGACAAACGCGATGGTTTCGCCCATGCGCACAGAGAACGAAATTTCATTTAACGCGTTTTTGCTTGCCGATTGATGCTTGAACGATACGCGTTCGAACGCGAGAGTACGAATATTCTCCAGCGGCGCCGGGTTCAACGGCTTCGGCTCTTTTGGCGTATTGAGAATATCGGAGAAATTATTCAGCGATACTTCCGCTTCGCGGTACGTGTTGATGACGTTGCCAAGCTCCTGCAGCGGACCGAAAATAAAGAACGAGTAAATCCAGAGCGAGAAGAATTCTCCGAATGTTATTTCCTGTGAAAAAATAAGATACAGCATAAGGCCGAGAATTCCTGTCCGCAGCGCGTTGACAGACGTTCCCTGGATAAAGCTGAGGCTTCTCAGGTATTTGACCTTCTTTAATTCCAGCTTGAGGATTTTTCCCGTGGTCGAATTCAATCGCTCGATTTCCTGCTGCGCAAGACCGAGGCTTTTTACCAGCTCGATATTCCGCAGGGATTCTGTCGTCGCACCGGCAAGCGCGGTGGTTTCTTTCACGATTGTTTTTTGAATCGTTTTAACTTTCTTGCTGATGACCGAGCTGAGAAATCCCAATAAGGGAATTGTCGAAAAATAAATCGGCGCGATTAACCAATGGATGCTGATCGCGTAAATCATCACGAACACAACTCCCACAAGCGTTGTAAAGAGCAGGTTGATAAAAATATTAATCAGCTTCTCCACGTCGGTGCGGACTTTTTGCAGCTTGCCTAATGTTTCGCCGCTCCTCTGGTCTTCAAACACGGAGTAGGGGAGCTCGAGCGAGTGCCGCAATCCATCGGAGTAAATTTGCGCGCCCAGCTTCTGTGTTATCGTGTTGACGAAATAATCCTGGAAATTTTTCGCTACGCGCGACACAAACGCCGCGCCTACTGCCGCGGCAAGCAGCGTCCCCACGCCCTTAAAAAATTCTTCCGAGGAAAACTCCTTAAAGCGCGTCACATATTCATCAATGATGTGTCGGAAAATAAGCGGGTCGAGCAGCGAAAACACCTGGTTGACTGCGGCAAGAAAGAGCGCCAGCAGCATCAATTTCCAGTATTGTTTCAGGTACGAAAAGAGCAATTTCATAAGTATTCAAGCAATGACAGGACAAGATAGGAAATTTTTGTGAGAGGGGGAAAAGAGAAACCCGGTAGCCTGAGAATGGGACGTATTTTGATACTTACCGATTAGTCTTGTATATTTAGATTATCAATAGATAGAAATATTATGACACAACATCAAATACTAAAAGAATTAAGCAAACTCTCACCCTTAGAACGGCTAACTATTGCTGAAGAAACACTCCATCAAATACATAAAGACCTTGATCAACCGAAATCCAAACCAGCTAATGGAAGCTCGTTAGCAGAAGCGGCAGCATCCTTGCTTTCGGACTATTCCACTGATAACGAACTTAC
>SCUC01000527.1 GCA_004322375.1 Bacteroidota bacterium | reverse complement strand
TAACAAGCTTTGAAGAAAACATTTTTTTTACTTTAGGGAGCCCATGGGGTAAAGATACCGCATATCTTTATCACTATTCAAATGGTGAATTCAGTTTAGTGGATTACGCAAGATTATATAACTCAAAGTTCGGAGGTAAATTATGGATAATAGATTCGAGGGTTTTTTCTATTTCAACCGGAATAATAAGTACAACAATTAATGCAGCAGGTAAAATTGATACAAGTGGTTGGAAAAAGGAATTTTCGACATCTACTTTTTTTACCGAACGATTTGTGTATGATAACAAGAATATTTTCGCAGTTGGCCAGTGGAATCTGATTTATCATTGGAATGGAACCGATTGGAAACAAATTTTTATCAATATTACAAATCATACAGTGGACCTACGGGGATGGTTTTGGGGAGTTTGGGCAGACGGAAAAGTAGTTTTTATTTGTGATGTACAGAATGGCATAGTATATCATGGGAAATAAATGACGAATTAACAAACAAAAAACCAAAAACTTTACGAGCCGTAGGCAACAAACTGTAAACAGAAAACTGTAAACAGGAAACCGAAAGTTTCTTTGGAATTTTCCTCGTTTTTTCGTACATTTAATGACACATTAACGGGATTTTTTCCCTATAATGGCGGGGTAGCTCAGCCGGCTAGAGCAATGGAATCATAATCCATGTGTCGGGGGTTCGAATCCCTCCCCCGCTACTTCATCCCTTTAGATAGTTTTCTAAAGGGATTTTCTTTATTTTGTTATTATATGCCCAAAGAAACTCTCCTACATCACTTCCTGCGAAATCTTCACCGTCGGAAGTTGCTCGAAAACGGTGATAACATTATCGTCGCTGTTAGCGGTGGGATTGATTCGGTTGTCCTTTTGCATCTCTTGCATCTGGCATCGAAAGAGCTCAGTTTCCAGATGGCGGTTGCACACGTAAATCACAATCTGCGCGGACAAGAATCCGGGGAAGACGAATCGTTTGTCCGTACACTTGCGGAACGATACCGGTTGACTTTCCATGCACATCACGCAGAAACCTTATTGCTCGCTGCCGAAACGAAAAAATCCATTCAGGAAGCAGCGCGAGAAATTAGGTATAATTACTTTTCAGAACTACGCCGTTCACTTGGCTTCAATAAAATTGCTGTCGCTCATAATGCTAATGATAACGCCGAAACTATTCTCTTTAATGTGATGCGCGGAACCGGTGTCAAAGGACTTGCTGGTATCCCTGAAACGCGACCCGATTCGGGCATCGTGCGGCCCCTGTTATTTGCTACGCGCGAGCAAATAGTGCAATTTGCGAATGAAGAACGTCTCGACTACCGTGAAGATTCATCCAATAAGAAAACAGATTACTCGCGAAACTATCTTCGACACAATATCGTTCCTCTTCTTAGTGAATCCATCAATAGTAATCTTATCGAAACGCTTAACCGTAATGCGGAAATTTTTACGCTATTAGGTTCGTATTTGAATGAACAGGCACAAACTCTGGCTAAATCCCTTATTAAAGAATCAACGCCTTCTCACATGATCCTTGATAGGGAACTTTTTGTCTCTCAATCCGGGTTTATGCAATACTTTATTCTCTATTATCTCACGAAGGAAGTAACATCTCTCGAGGTATCCTTCGATACGATTAAAGAGATGGCCGCGGTTTCTCATGCCGAAACAGGCGCATGGTCTTCTCCCGGTGGACAAACAAGATTGTATCGCGACCGAAATCATCTGGTGCTGGCAACGCAGCCCGAACCGGAACAATTTCAGCTTCCTGTTTCGTTATATAACGAGATCCAATATGATAGCTTTGTTTTTACGACAAGGCAAGCGAAAACGCCGGAGTTCACAAACAATCGCTATGTCGAATATATTGATTCCGGCAGGTTAGGCAACTCCCTTTCTCTTCGCAGCTGGAAACAGGGCGATTGGTTTATCCCGCTCGGCATGGCAGAGAAAAAAAAACTCAGCGATTTCTTCATCGAGCAAAAAGTACCCTTGTTTCAGAAACATTCTGTTCCGCTTTTCACGTCAAACGATTCCATCGTTTGGGTATGCGGGAAACGGTTAGATGAACGATACAAAGTTACTCCATCAACGACATCCATTCTAAAATTAGAATATCATCCTGTTCATGAGTAAAGTAAGAAAAAAGAAGCTCAACGTTAACGGCGAGACATTTGTTCTTTATTTAAGTGAAAAGCAGATTCAACAGCGCTTGAAACAACTTGCAACAAAAATCAGTAAAGACTATAATGGACGCATTCCCATCTTTATCGGTGTGTTAAATGGCGCGTTCGTGTTCATGTCGGATTTAATCCGGCACATGACCATTAGCTGCGAGGTTGATTTTCTCAAGCTCTCAAGCTACGGTGATGCAAAAATCAGCTCGGGCAAAGTCACGATGCTCAAAGAGCTGAACTGTCAGGTCGAAGGACGCGATATTATCGTCGTTGAAGATATTATTGATTCCGGGCTATCCATAGATTTTATGAGACGGCTCGTATCGAAAATGAACCCTCGTTCCATCAATGTCGTGGCGTTATTATATAAGAAAAAAGCTATCAAGATACACACCCCCGTAAAATATATCGGTTTTAAAATTCCGAATAAATTTGTTATAGGATACGGACTCGATTATCAACAACAACAACGCAACCTTCGGGGTGTGTACTGTCTGGAGAATGAAAAGGAAGTGTAATGGAAGAAAATAAACAACAATCTCAACCCCAACCACCGAAGAAATTCCCAAAGCCCCGGAAAAATCGTTCCTCGCGCCCGACGCGGAATGATGATGACTTCAACTGGGGACGCGTGCTGCGCGTCGTCCTGAGTTGGTCTGCTATTATTCTCGGCGTTTTTATCATCATGACGCTCTTTAAGGCAACGGAAGAATCTGAATATGATATTAACTATCCTCAATATCTTGAACTTCTTCACGGCGGAAAGATAAAAGAAGCTATTATTAAAAAAACCGATATTGAAAATTATGACTTCCATGGCACTCTTAAAGAAGCGACAGAGTTTAAAACGTCCTCCGGGAAACCCGTCAACGTGGACAAAATCCATGTTACCCTTCCCTACGTTGATGGAAGCGTAGTTGATGTATGGACTCAGCAGGGAATTACATTTAACATTGTAAAAGAAGATAACACTTGGATGAGCGCCCTGTTAAGCGCTCTCCCCTGGATATTGATCCTTGTCGTCTGGCTTGTCATCATGCGAAGAATGCAAGGAGTCGGCACAAAAGGCATTTTCTCGTTTGGTAAGAGCAGAGCGAAAATGATTACTGAGGCATCTCCAAAAGTAACATTTGCCGATGTTGCCGGCGCGGACGAAGCAAAATTTGAGCTCTATGAAATAATTGAATTCTTAAAGGAACCTTCCAAGTTCCAAAGACTTGGCGGAAAAATTCCTCGTGGCGTGTTATTGCTTGGTCCTCCCGGAACGGGAAAAACATTGCTTGCCCGCGCCGTCGCAGGCGAAGCCGGTGTTCCATTCTTCTCTATTTCAGGCGCGGATTTTGTTGAAATGTTTGTCGGAGTAGGCGCAAGCCGTGTCCGAGATTTATTTGAAACAGGAAAGAAAAATGCTCCTGCGATTATTTTCATAGATGAAATTGATGCCGTAGGCAGACACCGCGGAGCAGGTCTCGGCGGCGTCTG
>SCUC01000526.1 GCA_004322375.1 Bacteroidota bacterium | reverse complement strand
ATTAATTGAGAAGCTAACGCAAGAAGTTCATTCTTCGCCTTCTCGTTCACAGAACACCGGGAATAGCTCTCTCGGTGAAGTACGTTAAGTTATTATTTAATCAATCAATAGAAAGGAATACAATGAAACACTTTTTACTTATTGTTATAAACATCCTGACGCTTACTATAATTGTACGCGCCCAGGTGCCTCAGCTTATCACCCATCAAGGGTACCTTGCCGATACTTCGGGGCAAGCGCTCAACGGGGTATATCCCATGGCATTCAGGTTTTTCGCAGATTCAACAGGAGGTTCCGCGCTTCTTGGGCAAACCTTTTCCGGCGTTCAAGTGACGAACGGCGCATACGCTGTTGTTCTTGATGTTGCAACGCTTTCATTTAATAAACAATTGTGGCTTGAAACGGAAGTGTTCTTCGAGACACTTACGCCGCGAACCCGCTTAACAAGCGTGCCATACGCATTGACTGCGTTATCGCTATTAGGACCGAATAGCGAGGCGACAGGTATTGGAACAAGCGCAGGAGGAACGAATAACAGGGCGCGGGGAAATTATTCTGTTGTTTCAGGGGGAGGAGGATTCAACGTATCTGATTCAAACTCAGCGAGCGGCCACGCGGCGACTATTGGCGGTGGAAGCCGTAATATTGTAACGGGGGCATGGGGGACGGTGAGCGGAGGTGATTACAATATAGCTACTTCATTTATATCGACCGTGGGCGGCGGTTTTGGCAACATAGTTGATGGAGAAGGTTCAACAATAAGTGGAGGCAAATTTAACATTGCACATGGAGAACACGCATCAATTAGCGGCGGGAGGGATAATTTGACGTTTGAAGATTATTCCACTATCAGTGGGGGGTTTGGTAATGAGGCGACTGCTTATGGAGCTACCATTGGCGGGGGATATAAGAATAAAGCGAGAGGGGAATTTTCTGTTGTATCTGGCGGGGGAGGAAATAAATCCAGTACTGATTCAAGCTCTGCAATTGGCGATTATTCCGTTGTCGGAGGTGGAAATATTAACTTGGCGATGGGGAACCGCTCCACAGTAAGCGGAGGAGGTTATAATAACGCGAGAGGAAATTTCTCTGTCGTGTCTGGTGGGGGAGGAGCTTTCCGTTCAGATTCAAACTCTGCCATAGGTGATTATTCCACCATACCGGGTGGTAGAAAAAATAGAGCCTTAGGTAATTACTCATTTGCTGCCGGCTGGAGCGCGCAAGCAAATCATGATGGAACATTTGTCTGGGCGGATTCAGCCGGCGCTTCGGGAACGACATTTGCTTCAACCGCTCCTAACCAGTTTCTTATCCGCGCTTCCGGAGGAGTCGGCATCGGCACTGCCAGCCCGGAAAATACAGTTCATATTTTGAAGAACAGCGCAGGTTCCGTTTCCGCGACAGCTAATGCTCCCCTCATCGTAGAAAACAATACCAGTTGTTTCTTGCACATACTTTCTCCTGCCGCGAACGAGCAGGGCGTGCTGTTTGGCGACCCGAGCAGCTCAATTTCCGGCGGGGTAGTTGTCAATGCCTCCAATCAAATGGAATTCCGCGCGGGCGGAAACTCGATTCGGATGACGGTTGATTCCGATGGAGATGTCGGTATCGGCACAACCAGCCCTGGTGGCGCATTAGATATTTCTTCATCATCCGGCGCGCTCATTGTTCCCCGCTTGACAACCTCACAGCGCGACGCGATTACTCCGGCTGCCGGCATGATTATTTACAATAAAACAACCGGACAATTTAATTTCTATGAAGGGGGCGCGTGGGTAACGAAATAGTGAGCGATGAGATGGCGCGTAGCATTTTGCCTATCACGCACAAATCAATTGCACTTAACCACAACCCTATAAGTGAAAGGACAACAACCATGAACAAGATTTTTTTTCCACTACTAAAAGCTTTTGCGAAATCCCATAATGTCATTCTGAACGGAACGAGGTGGAGTGAGGAATCTCCAAACTTTCGGGTTTTGGAGATGTTTCATCCGCCAAGGCGGGCTCAACATGACAAAAGAGTGGTTTTTCAAAGCCTTCTACTGCTCTGTTTACTGTTAGTTTCAG
>SCUC01000525.1 GCA_004322375.1 Bacteroidota bacterium | reverse complement strand
TCATTTTCCGAAGTATAGCGGAAGGCACAGAGCTGGAGCTTGAAATTGAAATCGCTCCAAAATCGGTGTTGACTTCGTTCATTGCAAATATGATTCTTGCGCGCCTTGCCTTCAACGATGTTTTCCGCATGGCGAAGGAATTCGAGGCACAATATAAATCTCCTACGAAAGATGCTACTGCTCCTTTCGAAACAATGTACGCTACTAACACCAATCTGCTTGATTTGCGATTAAAAGGGTTACAGCAATTTAACCTTCCATCGGCAATGACAGAGCTTTTACGCAGTCACATCCTTAAAAGCTCCGATATAGACGTTGTCAGGATGCGGCCGTTTGAATTAGCAACCCGATGGAATCTGGATAGGTTTGACACGCTGAAAACGTTTATCAGTGCCACTAAAGGCGGAATTCTTGACCTTCATTGGACTGTCCTATGTCCTAATTGCCGCGGTATTTCAAGCGACGCCATGACGTTAGCGGAAATAAAATCCGAAACGCATTGTGATACGTGTAATATCCACTACCATGCTGACCTGGCATCCTCTATTGAAGCACGTTTTACGGTTCACCCATCCATCCGTCTCGCACGGCACGAAACCTATTGTATTGGCGGACCAGCCAATATGCCGCAGATTGTTTCACAGCTTCGCGTGCAACCTTCACAACATCATTCGGCAACTCTTGAGCTTCTACCGGGGCTTGTCAGGGTTCGTTCATTTCAAACAGAAGGAATGTATCCTGTTACTGTTACTGAAGTGTCTAATAACAACCACATTATAGCCCATTGCTCAAATACCAAGCTCACCCTTGACTCGCATGATGTGAAAAACGGAAAAGTGTCCTTTGAAGTTCACAACGATACCAACAATGAAGTATTAATCATCGTTGAACGGGAGAGCTGGAAAGACAATGCCGCAACCGCGGCAATCGTTACTTCAATGCAAGAATTTCGCGACCTTTTTCCTTCAGAAGCAGTCGCACCAGGTTCCGAACTTGGGATTGCATCCATTGCTGTCTTGTTTACCGATTTACGTGGCTCTACAGCTCTTTACAGAACAATCGGCGATACAAAGGCATTCGAGTTTGTTCAAAATCATTTTCGATTTTTAACGGAATCCGTTTCGAAGCACCACGGTGGGATTTTAAAAACTATGGGGGACGCTATTATGGCTTCATTCCCTTCCGGCAATCAAGCATTGCAAGCGGCTCTGGAAATGCAAACAGAGTGGAAAAAATTTTGTGGTATCTATGGCAACTATGATGATATTGCGCTTAAAATAGGTATCCATGAAGGTTCAGCAATTGCAATTAATAACAAAGGCAAACTTGATTATTTTGGGACTACTGTTAATATCGCCGGAAGACTTCAAAAATTTTCGCGAGGGGGTGATATTATTATGTTGGAATCACTAGGGGATAATCCTGAGGTCAGAACTTTCCTCTCCCGGCAACATAACATAGAAACTTTTTCTGCAGAGCTCAAGGGATTGGAACAACAACATTATCAACTAGTGAGAATAACTCTCTAGAAGCCCGAGCGGAAAATGTCATTGCGAGAACTATGTCACCCTTTCAGGGTTCTGGTCTTGATTATTAAATATTCTATAATAGTTCAACCCTTTCGGGGTTGAAAAGACAATCCTGAAGGGATGGCGCAAGGCGCTCACAATCCCCCGCCACTTTTATAGTATTTGGGGATTGTGAGTGCAGAGCACCATCCTATAGAGTTCTCCCCGATAAATCGGGATCTCGCAATGAGACTGAGGCTTTCGGCAGAACTTTTACCACGCAACGCTCAACAGTGTAACCAAAATGCACATTTCGTTTATCTGTACGTTTGTTTCTCGTTTCCATAAAGAGTATATTTTGCAAATTTTAATAACTATTACTACGACATGCTCGAACAACCCTGGATAGATTATACTGCCCTTCCCCGCTCAGGTGAAGGATTTTCACAGCTATTTACCGACTACATAACCGACTTTCCAAAACTGCAATCGTTTTTTACATCTGATTTTCGGAAACGCCAACATTTCAGCCAGTTTGCCGAACACATTTGCAAACGATTTACAATACGGGAGGAGCTCGTTAAGCTTCTCGCGAGCCAGCACGAGTCATTCGGCGGTTCGGCAAGGTCAATGGAAAACATCCAGCTTCTTGCCGAACCTAATACCGTAGCAATTGTTACGGGACAACAGGTAAGTCTTTTAGGCGGTCCTCTTTACACCGTCTATAAAACATTAACGGCGATTAAGCTATCGGAAGAATTAAACGCGACAATACCGGAGTTCCGTTTTGTTCCAGTTTTCTGGTTAGAAAGCGAAGACCATGATTTTGCAGAAATGAATCACATCGGGATTCTCAATCCCGAAAACCAATGTCTCAGTCTTGAATATCATCTCGGCGGTGCGCCTGTCGAGAAAAATATCGGCGCTATCGGCGAGGTTTCCTTCGATGACCATCTTCTAACATTCTTCGAACGATTTCAGAATGGTCTTGTGCCAACTGAATTTCGACCGCAGCTTCTTGAAATGCTCCAAAAGAGCTACGCTCCCGGAATATCATTCAGCAAAGCATTTACGTCATGGTTGAACTCTCTTTTCCCGGAAGCGGGATTGGTCTTCATCTCCTCAAACGATAAGAATGCCAAACAATTGCTCAAGCACATTTTTATTAAGGAGATAAATGAATTTCCCGCGGTGACCCAGCGTATCATTGCGCAAAGCGCAAAGCTGGAGGACGAATACCATGCGCAAATTAAGCCGCGTGCTCTTAACTTGTTTTGCTTTCATAAGGGAGGACGTTACCTTCTTGAACCGCGCGAACACGATTTTAGCCTGAAGGGGACGAGGCAATACTTTACAAAGGATGAGCTGCTTCGTTTCGCGGAAGAAACTCCCGAATTTTTCAGCCCCAATGTTGCGCTTCGGCCTATCTGCCAGGATACGCTGTTGCCGACTCTGGCATATATCGCGGGACCTTCTGAAATTGCGTATTTCGCACAGCTCAAAGCAGTTTATGAATACTTCAATCTCGAAATGCCTATAATCTACCCGCGTGCCAGCGCGACGATTCTTGAGCAGCGTCATCTTTCCATCATGGATAAGTATAACCAACCTGTAGAAACATTTTTCAACGAAACCGAAAAAGTCGCGCAAGCCGTTCTCACTTCTCTTTCCGAAGTAAATGTTGATGACCTTTTTGCCGAATCATCACGCAAAGTGTATGACATGGCTAACGAGCTAAAGTTCGGATTGGAAATGATTGACCCAACGCTTCTGGGCACGCTGGAACACACACAAATAAAGATTGAGGAAATTCTTCTCACCTTGAAAAATAAAGCAATGGAATCGCAGCGCAAACGCCACGAAATAGCCCTTCGTCAGGTGTACCGTGTCTCCAATGCAGTTTTTCCTGAAGGAACGTTTCAAGAACGCTTTCTCAATATTGCCTATTTTATGAACAAATACGGACTTGACTTCCCAAAAAGGTTATCCAATGAACTCCTGATTGACCAATTTAAGCATCAACTTATTGTGCTGACGTAATCTGTCAACCTTTACCAATGGAGAGGAGTCTAACCCTAAATTACCAGAGAACATCATGATCAACGTTATATTATCATCAGGTTTTATTCATAGCATTGTTCTTTTTATTATGCTCGCTCTCCTCATTCCAGCAGGTAGGGCGTATTCTCAGGAACAGCCCGATTCGTTGAGCGAAATAATGAAAAAAGCAGTTCGCATCTACCTCGATTGCTCGAACTGCGACGAGCAATACATTCGCACGGAAATGAAATTTGTCAATTTCGTTCGAGATAGAAAAGAGGCGGAAGTGCATATTCTCGTTACCACGCAAACCACCGGAAGCGGCGGCAGGGAATACACAATTACATTCATCGGGCAGAATGGCATGGCAGGAGTCAATGATACCCTTCTTTATACTTCGAAGCAAAACGAATCGGACGAAAACATACGCATCGGACTCCTCCAAACATTGAAACTGGGTTTGATGAAATATGTCGCAAAATCTCCCCTTGCCGATATGATAAAAATATCATTTACCGCGCCGGTTACTGCTCAAGAAAAAGTCAAAGACAGTTGGAACTATTGGGTGTTTTCACTTAGTGTAAACGGCAATTTTAACGGTGATGCAGTTACATGGTCGCGCGGACTTTATGGAAGCATTTCCGCCAACCGCGTTACCCCTGAGCAAAAAATCAATACGTCGCTGTACCTGAATGATTATAAAAGATTTTATCAAATTGACGACACTACAATTACGGAAAGCTATTCGGGAAGTAAATCATTGTACACTCTCATGGTATTTAGCCTTTCGGATCAATGGTCAACCGGATTTACTACATCAGCATCAACGTCAACGTACAGCAATAATTATTACTCCCTCAATATAGCCCCTGCACTGGAGTATAATCTTTTCCCTTACTCTGAAGCGACAAGAAAACAATTACGTTTTCTTCATAGTATTGGTCTTACATATAAAAATTATATAGACACTACTATTTATGATAAAATCAAAGAGTCCTTATTTTACGAAAGCCTGGAAATAGCGGTCAAAGTAAAGCAACCCTGGGGTTCGATAAGCGGCTCGCTTACCGGTTCACATTATTTTCACGATTTCAATAAAAACAGGGTAGAACTTTGGGGAAATGTCTCGCTTAATTTATTTGAAGGATTCTCGGCTGAGGTGTCAGGCGGGTATTCTAGCATCCACGACCTTTTAAGCTTACGAAGAGGAACAGCAACTCCGGAAGATATCCTGCTCCAGCGTCGCCAGATTGAAACTCAATATGAATATTACGTTTACTTCGGCATAAGCTATTCGTTCGGCTCAATCTTTAATAATGTGGTAAACCCGCGATTCGGGTCATAAAAAATTAGGGGGCTATCTCAAAAGCCTAACTGTTATGCTTGTTGAGATAGCCCCCATTTGCTGTTTTAATTCACGACTTGAGTGAATTGAACGATGTTACCGGTTGCCGTCGCGGTGTCCGCCGCCTCGATCACCATGATGGTCACGATGCCTTCCTCTATCGCGGTTATCACGTGGTCTCCGTTCTTGTTTCGGAGGTTCGGTCGCAGGATCATATCCAGGCAGTAACACTTTTCTGCTCAGGTTATATCGTCCTTCAGAATCCTTCTCGACAAGCTTCACTTCTATCATGTCTCCTATTGCAACTGCATCGGCTACTTTATTCACCCGGTTAATATCGAGCTGCGAAATATGGACAAGTCCCTCTTTCCCGGGCAGGAATTCCACAAAGCAGCCAAACTCCATGAGGCGTGTGACTTTGCCCTGATAGACCTTGCCTACTTCAGGAATCTCGACGATTCTGTTGATCAATGCTAATGCTTTCGCGCTTGCTTCTCCATCAACTGCGGCGATAACGACAGTGCCATCGTCTTCGATATTGATTTCGGTGTTCGTGTCTGCCGTAATCTGCCTGATATTTTTGCCGCCGGGTCCGATGAGAGCGCCAATCATATCGGTAGGAATTTTTATTGTCGTTAAACGTGGAGCGTATTTTGAAAGTTCAGTCCTTGGCGCTGCAATTGTCTGAGTCATAATGTCAAGGATTTTTATTCTCCCCTCCTGTGCCTGGGACAATGCGCGTTCAAAAATCTCAAATGAAATTCCCTGTATTTTTATGTCCATCTGGAAGCCGGTAATACCATCACGCGTGCCTGCCACCTTGAAATCCATATCGCCAAGATGGTCTTCATTGCCTAAAATATCGCTCAGGATAGCAACGCGTTCTCCTTCTTTGATAAGTCCCATCGCTATGCCTGCGACCGGTTTTTTCAGAGGGACTCCCGCGTCCATTAACGATAACGTTCCGGCGCAAACTGTTGCCATGGAAGAGGAACCGTTAGATTCAAGAATATCGGAAACGATGCGAAGCGTGTAAGGGAAATCCTTCTCGTCCGGTAGCATGTTCTTTAAGGAACGTTCTGCCAGCGCGCCGTGTCCTATTTCACGTCTTCCCACTCCGCCGATTCTACCGACTTCCCCGACACTAAACGGGGGAAAATTGTAGTGCAGCATGAATCGTTTGGTAGTTTCGGGAAGCAAACCTTCCAGAATCTGTTCGTCTAATTTCGTTCCGAGAGTAGCAGTTGTCAAGCTTTGTGTTTCACCCCTGGTAAATAAGGCGGAACCGTGCGTTCTTGGAAGCAATCCGACCTCGCAGGTAATCGGTCTGATGTCCCGGACTCCTCGCCCATCAAGACGCTTCCCCTCATCGAGAATCATCTTGCGCATTTCTTCATACTCGATAAGATGAAGAATTTCGTCTATCATTCCTTTTTTAGACTCTACAAACTCATCTATGCTGAGCTGTAAATGCGCTTTTTCCGTCTCGTCGAGAGGTAAATTTGCGGATGCAACTTGAAGCTTCAACGCTTCAAGTGTTTTCTTATTCACTTCTTCGTTTGCTTTGCTGCGTTCTTCCTTGGCAAGTGGGTTTCTACAAATTGCAGCGATTGATTCTCTGGCTATACCGGAAATTAAATCAGTCCACGCCTGGTACGGCGCTTTAACTTCTATGACCCGTTTCTGCTTTCCGGATTCTTTCTGAAGTGCAATCTGAGCATCGCAAATCAGCTGAATGTACTCATGAGAAAATTTCAGCGCATCGAGCATAACCTGCTCTGAAATTTCTTTTGATGAACCTTCGACCATCACGATAGATGACTTTGTTCCTGCCACCGTAACATCAAGATCGCTCTGTTGGAGCTGGTTGAATGTCGGGTTCGCGATGAACGCACCATCCACCCGTCCAACACGTACTTCGGCGATTGGACCATCAAACGGAATATCTGAAATCATCAAAGCCGCAGATGCCGCCACTGCACCGAGCACGTCAGCGTCATGTTCCTGGTCAGATGAAAACACTGAAACAATAACCTGTGTTTCACATCGAAATGACTCCGGAAACATCGGGCGAAGCGGTCTATCTATCAACCGGGCTGATAGTACTTCTTTTTCTGAAGGCTTTCCCTCCCGTTTGAAAAATCCGCCCGGAATTTTTCCTATTGAGGAAATTTTCTCGCGATATTCTACCTGTAACGGAAAGAAATCTTGCCCCTCTTTTGCTTCTTTGTTCGCGACCACTGTCGCTAAGACCATTGTATCGCCAAGGCGAACCATAACGGCGCCATCGGCTTGTTTTGCTAATTTACCGGTCTCGAGCGATAGAATGCGTCCACCGATTTCAACCTCTTTTCTAACTTCCATAATTAAAGCCTTCTAACTTTCTATTCTACTTATTACTTTCGTATGTCTAATTCTTGAATTATTTTTTTGTAACGATTTATATCTTTGCGAGAGAGATAATCGAGCAAACGGCGGCGCTTGCCTACCATTCGCAGTAACCCGTTGCGGGAATGATTATCTTTTAAGTTGTCGCCCAAATGACCGGACAATTCATTGATACGCGTCGTGAGTATTGCTATCTGCACTTCCGGTGTACCCGAATCCTTCTCCGATTTGCCATACTTTGCGACAAGTTCGTGTTTTTGCTCTTTTGTGATTGGCATGGGAATATTCCTTCTTTTAATGAATTAATGTTGAGACGAAATTTACTGAATCTCGACGATCTTGCTGCAATTGTGCAATAAGATCATCTATTGAACTAAACTTTTGTTCTCCCCGCAGCCTTCGAAGAAAGAACACTGTGAGAGTCGCACCATAGAGGTCACCTTCATAATCGAGGAGATGGACTTCTACCTGCCGTTGCCCGTTGGTTTTGAACGTTGGGAGAACGCCGATATTAAGCATTCCAAAATGTTCTTGCTTGCCATCTGTTACTTTCGCGACATACACACCTAACGCAGGAGTTAGCTTTTTTGCTGCGTCATACATCAGGTTTGCCGTGGGAAATCCTAACTGACGTCCGCGCTTATCGCCTGCGATAACAGTTGATTTTAATGAATAGTGCCTTCCTAAATAGGCTGCTGCAAGTTCCACATTTCCTGCAAGAAGGCTTCTTCGAATCAGCGAGCTGCTCACTACCTGCCCGCTCACAGAAACGCCGGGAATAACGGTAACGACAAATCCCATTTTCCGACCTATTTGCTGCAGCACTTCAATGCTTCCTTCCCTATTTCTTCCAAAGAAATGGTCATGTCCGATAACGACCTCGCACACACCGATTTTTTTGACAAGATAGTTTTCATAAAACGAGACGGCAGTCGTCTGCGAAAACTCAGCAGTAAAATCTATCACAAGGGTTTCGTCAATCCCGATTTGCTCGAGGTAACCGAGCCGTTCATCGAGAGTAGAAAGATGTTCGACAGGACCTTTCCCGACGATTTCACGCGGATGCGGATCGAACGTTACAACGACCGAACGCGTAGCGAGGTTCTTCGCGCGTTCTACAGCGCTTTGCAGTATCTTCTGATGCCCTAAATGTACTCCATCAAATGTTCCAATGGTGAGAACCGTGCGCGGTTCGTATCTCATCATCTCAATATTGTGTATAACGTCCATTCCGTTTTACTGTGTGCTATTCGCTTGCCTTTTTATCGTCATCTTGCCCATGAATTTGCTTAATGATCTTTTCAATGCGTTCAACACGATCGAGCGTTTCATCAAGATAAAACTGAACCGAAGGAGTAAACTTCAAGCGAATGTGAGAACCTAATACTGCACGTACATGAGGCGTTTGCTCTTCTAAAAATTGCATTGTTCGCTGCTTGATTTCATCATTGCCGAAAATGCTGACATAGATTTTAGCAAGCTTTAAATCCGGAGTCATGTGTACTTCCGTCACCGTGATAAACCCTAGTCCCGGTTCGTTCAATTCCCGTAACAACAATACCCCTATTTCTTCCTTGATGACGGAAGCAACTCTTTCCATTCTCATAGACATAGAACATCCTCATGATAATTTTCGTTGTTGCTCAGTAATCTTATAGCTTTCAATGGTGTCGCCAGCCTTGATATCGTTAAAATTCTCAACTCCGATGCCGCATTCATAACCGGTTTCCACTTCACGAACATCTTCCTTAAATCGCTTGAGTGAAGAGAGCGTTCCCTCATAGACAACGATTCCATCGCGGATAACCCGTACTTTGTGGTTGCGAACAATTTTTCCTTCAATAACCCTGCAACCTGCAATATTACCAATCTTTGGAATCTTAAAGACTTCCTGAACAGAAACGGTCGAAGTAATTTCCTCCTTCTTTTCTGGTGTTAGCAGTCCTTCAAGAGCCTTTTTGACTTCGTTAATAGCGTCATAAATGATGTTGTAAAGACGTATATCAACCTGCTCCTGCTCAGCCAGCTTTCGCGCATTAACTGTCGGTCTGACGTGAAAACCAATAATGACAGCATCTGAAGCCGCAGCTAACAGCACGTCTGATTCCGAGATTGCTCCGACTGCCCTGTGAATAACATTTACGCGCACCTCTTCATGTGCAATCTTCATAAGAGAATCTGCAAGAGCGCCAACAGAACCATCCACGTCGCCCTTCACGACAACCTTTAACTCTTTAATCTTACCTTCGCTGATTTTCTGTGAAAGATTATCGAGTGTCAAGCTTCGTATCAACCTGAAATCCTGCTCACGCTTGAGCTGCGTTCGCTTCAAGCTGATTTCTCTTGCTTCACGTTCTTCATCTACGACCACGAACACATCGCCCGCCTGTGGAACGCCGTCAAATCCTAAAATCTGAACAGGAGTAGAAGGGGGAATCTCGTTAATCCGGCGGTCGCGTTCATCAAACATTGCGCGCACCCTGCCGCTTTGAATGCCCGCTACAAAGGAATCACCGACATTCAGCGTTCCCTTTTGGACAAGCACAGTCGCTACCGTGCCTTTCCCTTTATCAACTCTTGCTTCGATAACGACGCCGCGAGCGTTTCTTTCGGGATTTGCTTTGAGGTTTAAGACTTCAGCTTCCAGCAATATTTTCTCCAGGAGCAATTCAATATTTTTTCCTGTTTTAGCGGAAAGCTCTACAGATTGATACCTGCCGCCCCATTCTTCGATCAGAACATTCCGTTCTGAAAGTTGCTGCTTGATACGTTCGGGATTTGCTTCAGGCTTATCGCACTTATTAATTGCTACAACAATAGGAACATTTGCAGCCTGAGCGTGGCTAATCGCCTCGAGGGTTTGAGGCATAACACTATCATCTGCCGCAACTACTAATATGACAATATCGGTGATTTGCGCGCCGCGTGCGCGCATTGCAGTAAACGCTTCATGACCCGGTGTATCCAAAAACGTGATACGACGCCCTTCATCGAGGATAACCGAATACGCACCGATATGCTGTGTAATACCTCCAGCTTCGCCTGCAACAATGTTGGTCCTTCGAATATAATCTAACAGAGATGTTTTTCCGTGATCTACATGTCCCATGATGGTGACAACCGGTGGTCTTTGTATTAACGTGGACTCTTCATCCGCAATATCTACAATTTCCTCAGAGACGTCCGTAATCCATTCCACCTGGAAACCAAATTCGTCGGCAACAAGCAAAATAGTATCCCGATCCAGACGGTGGTTAATTGAAACCATCATTCCAAGGCTCATACACTTGACAATGACCTCGCTCGCCGTCGTATTCATCATCGCAGCCAGCTCATTCACGGTAACAAACTCAGTCAGCTTGAGGAGCGATTTATCCTTTTCTTTTTCTTCTGCCTGTCGTAAAACTTCAGCTTCGCGCTTTTCTTTTCGTTTTTTCTTCATAGCGGCTCTGCGTTCAACGTGAGCAGAACCTTCCTCGATATTCGCCAGCGTGCGCTTGATCGCCTCATCTACTTCAACTTGGTTAACTTCCGTCGTCTTTGTTTTCTTTTTCTTTTTCGACTTTGGAAGAAGTTCCTCCATGTCCTCCA